>NZ_JACZHU010000007.1:0-19098 GCF_020278605.1 Wolbachia endosymbiont of Mansonella perstans
TTGATGTTTAATATGGTAGATCCTAGTATCAAGTACTGGAATGACGAAAAAAGGAGGCACTGGGATAACGTCATTCTTTTTTCTGGGTGCAAGCTTGTATCTACTTCGATAGGGGAATACAAGAAAGTGTTTATGACTATTTTTTAGATAAAATATAGAATTTCAATAAATTTAACCTTTTTATGCAACTATATGGCAATGATAAATAAACATGAGAGGGAAGAGTTATGGCAATAGAGAAGAAAAGGTTTTTTGAAATAATAAAAAATGTCAGCAAGAATAAGAATCTGAGTGAGGATAATCTACTTGGAAGAGTAAAAAATGAGTTAAAAGAGAAAGATATAGTAGAATATAACAAGTTTGATAAAGAATTTAGTAAAGAGTATCAATTTGGCATAAAATTTCAGAAGAAGCTGCAAAAAGTTGGACATTATTAAATCTTGCTGTGGCATACGACAATCTGTTGATAGTGGAACTTCTACTAAAAAAGAAAGTGAATGTTAACACTCGAGTGAAAGATGGATCTAAAGATGATGGACCAACTGCTCTACATATTGCTGCTTCCTATGGTCATAAAAACATGGTAGAGCAGTTGCTAAAAGATGATCGAGTGAATCCTTTATTAAAAAGTAAAAATAAGACTCCAAAAGATATGGTCGGTGATGCGTCAAACAAGAATACCTTAGTAGAAATGTTGGAGATAGCAGAAAAAAATTATTCGCTGAAGAAAGCAAAAGATCTTAACATAAAGATTGAAGGGAGAGGTTGCTATCATTTAGCTCAGAATAATCATAAAACTCAGGCAAGCTTAACTGCAAATGTGGGTAATGTAACTTTCTGCACCCGCAAATGTTATAGATCCTCACTTAGAACGACGCAATTCTATAGATGAAAGCGTCAGTAGTTACAGTAGTCTAGAGTCAGGACAATCCGAGACCACATCTATTAGGGAATTAGAAAATAAGTTAAAGAAGTCGCAGGAAAATGTTGCTGCAGTTGTGAACTTTTCAAGCAAGCACGAAAGGGAATTAAATGATCAATTGAATAGATTAGCTCAAGAGAAGAAAGATTTAGAAAGTGAAATTGAAAGGTTAAGTAAGTAAGCGAATCAGTTAAAGAGACAACAGACTAATACACAACAACAATTAGATGATACTCTGGAAAAGTTAAGTGACAGAGATAGTCGAATCCAAGAATTGGAAGATTGGACGAAGAATTAAAACAGGCTGAGGAAAAGCTGAAAAAAACTCAAAAGGATCTAAAAGAATTAAAGGATTTCTTAACCAGTCATGAGACTAATCAGGAGGCACTTAATAAACTCGATGAAGAGAATAAATCGCTGAGACAAAAAATAGAAGATCTGAAAAGTGAAAATGCAACGCTTAACAGCGAATTAGAAAAGAACAAAAATCAGCATTCTCAAACGAGTGAAGTGTCATAAAAAAAAAGTAGAAAAAAAGCCACCGTTGCCAAAAATTGCATACTTAGGCCTTGTAGCCACGTCAATGATGGGTTCTGTCCTTAGTATTGTTTCAAGACTGTCTGTTCTATCAATAATTGTAACTTCTGTAACACTTGCGTTGGCAGCTAGTGGTATTACATACACAATGTCAAAACCCACCACTAAATTGAAAGAGGCGAATATTCAAAGTCCAGACAACAACAAGGTTTGTGAAGTTTAACTTGGAGTAATCTAGCTTCATCTTTTAGAGTCTGGTAACGGAAACGAGCCTTGTTGGCTGCAAGCTAAATATAGCATATAAATAAATTTAACCTCTTTATGAAATTATACAGTAGTAAGATTAAAGGAAATTAATGACAGTAAAGCCAAAAGTACGCGCATGGAATAAAAGTAGAAACGACACTACAACAACAAAAATCAACCCAAATTAATAAGTTATGTAATCAAACATAAAAATGAACTTACTTCCGCTGTCAAACGCGGCTACGCAAAGGCAGTAAAACGTTCAATAGGAAACAAATCAGCTAAAGTACGGGATAAGGATGCATTTTTTACTCTTTCACGTAAAGTTGCTGCACATAATATCTTAGACGTGGTAAAGCATCTAACAAAAAGCGGAATGGGTATTGAAATAACAGATCAAGGTGGACTTACTCCTTTGCATATCGTTGCTGCCTGCAATAGTGCAAAGTCAATAAAGTATTTATTAGAAAATGAAGCAAATCTTGAAGCACGAGATAACGGTGGATATACTCCTTTATTTTTTGTTGAGAGCAGACATAACAGCAAGATAATAGAACTTTTGCAAGAAAAAACTAAGAGTAAAAAAGACTTAGATAGGGATGTATTAAAGGAAACAAAAAGTCAGCATTCTCAAACAAGTGAAGTGTCATTAGAAAATGAAGTATCACTAGAAAAAGCAGAAAAAAGACAACCTTGTTTCTTAAAAATTGCTTCCGTAAATCTTGCAGCTATGTTAGTAGTACTTAGCATTGTTTCAGCTTATCTGTTCTTCCAATGATCGCAACTCACGCGATATTTGTATTAATAGCTGGCTGCATTACATCATGGTATCAAAGCCTACTACCGAATTGAAAGGAGTGGCTATTCAAGGCTTGGTGCAACATGGTGTTAGTAAGGTTTAATTTGTGGCAATATCTGCTTTACTAGCCCCTGGCAATTTTGATATAGTATCCTAGTTAATCTATAAAAGTTTATAAATGGCAACTTTAAGCGTAAGAGAAGCTTTATGCACAGCAATCAGAGAAGAAATGCAAAACGACCCTGATGTGTTTATTATGGGAGAGGAAGTCGCAGAATATGACGGTGCTTATAAAGTCACGAAAGGATTGCTGGAAGAATTTGGAAAAAATAGGGTGATTGATACACCCATTACCGAACATGGATTTGCTGGTCTTGCTATTGGAGCAGCGTTTGCTGGACTTAGGCCAATCGTCGAGTTTATGACTTTTAATTTTTCTATGCAGGCTATCGATCAAATTGTAAATTCTGCAGCAAAAACAAATTATATGTCAGGTGGACAACTTGGATGCCCTATAGTATTTCGTGGACCAAATGGTGCTGCAGCGAGAGTTGCTGCGCAACACTCTCAATGCTTTGCATCTTGGTATTCGCATGTACCAGGATTAAAAGTAATAGCACCTTATTTTGCCTCCGATTGCAGGGGCCTGCTTAAAGCTGCAATTCGTGATCCAGACCCAGTGATATTTCTAGAAAACGAGATCGCTTATGGACATGAGCACGAAGTTCCTGACTCTGAGCTATCGAATAAAGACTATTTACTTGAGATAGGCAAAGCTGCTGTTATACGAGAAGGAAAGGATGTAACTATCACTGCTTTCTCACTGCAATTAATGGATGCTTTAAATGCAGCAGATTTACTCTCTAGTAAAGGCATAGAAGCTGAAGTTATTGACCTAAGAACCTTAAGGCCACTTGACACTGAAACTGTCATTAACTCTATCAAGAAAACTAATAGATTGGTCAGCGTAGAAGAGGGTTGGCCATTTGCAGGAATCGGCGCGGAACTTTCGGCTGCGGTTATGGAGAATGGATTTGACTACCTTGATGCTCCAGTTGTACGCGTAACAGGTAAGGATGTTCCCTTACCCTATGCTGCAAACCTGGAGAAAAAAGCATTACCGCAAGTGGAAGATATAGTTGACACTGTGCACTGGGTCTGCTTTAGAAAAACTTAGCTATTTATCAGGAAGAGCGTAGCTAGGCCAAGAAATATAAAAGCTGAAAGAATATCGGTTGTTGCTGATGTTAGAATTGAAGAGGAAACTGCAGGGTCAGATTTTAAACGATGGAGCATTATAGGAATGAAAGTTCCAATAAATGTTGCAATGATCGACATCATAATCATGGAGGCTACAAAAATGATCCCCACTTTGAAGCTGTGAAATCTCACTGCTAATATTACGAGTGAAATAGTAGATAAAATTATCCCATTTATAAGACCTATTAGAAACTCTTTTATCAGTATTCTGCTTGCATTTTGCTCAGTTAAATATTTTGTTGCGATTGCTCTGATGGTGAGCGTTACTGTTTGGGATCCTGCATTTCCGCTCATCGATGCAATTATTGGCATAACTATTGGCAGTACTACAAAACTCTTTATTACGTTATCGAAAAAGCCAACTACTATAGAGCATATCGTTGCGGCTAAGAGGTTAAACAATAACCAAGGTAGCCTTTGAATTATGGTTTTATGTACAGGAGCATTTATGTCAGCCTTAGATGGCACACCGCTTATTTTCAATACATCTTCTTCTGTTTCTTGTTGGACAACTTTTATTACATCTTCGATTAAGATCACACCTATGATTTTACCGCGCTTATTTACTACAGGAGCGGATAATAGAGAGTAATCTTTAAATATTCTTGCTACTTCTTCCTGGTCTACACCAGTTTTTATGATTTTTATGTCCTGACTCATTATTTCTCTTATTGTTGTTTTTCCTGAGTGGGATATTACCTTATTTAAATTAACACTACCTATAGGTTCCAATTTTGAGTTGATGACAAAAATCTGATGAAATGTTTCTGGTATTTTTCTATAGTTGCGCAAGAATTCTGTTAGTTGGGTTATCGTCCAATAATATGGGGCTATAACCATGTTTTTATGTATCAACCTTCCTGCACTTTCTTCTGGATATGATAACAACTCTTCTACTAACTTTTGAGTTGTATCGGGTAAGTAGTGAAGTATATTTTCTATAGATTTTCTATCCAAATCCTTCACTATGGTTACTATGTCTTCTACATCAAGAAGAGTGAGTAACTTTGCCGTATTTTCTACCCCCAATGTTTCTATAATCTCCACTTGTAAATCTGGTACTACATGCACTAGGGCATCACTTAACAAATGTTGATCTAGGATACTAACTAATTTTTCCCTGTGGTCACTGATTGAAGTAGATAAAAAATAGGCTAACTGAACGCTATCTATTGTTTTTACGATATTGCGAACGTTTTCTAGCTCCTCGTTATCAAGTGACTCGATTAGGTCATCAATAGCCTTATTATTTAAACTATAATGGGAATTTATCTCAATATTCATATCTTCACCTTACTTCTTAACAAATATACATACTTGATCCTTTTAAATATTAGAGTATAATAAGATTATTTTAAATTAACTACTATATGGTTAAATTTCTGTTTTGTGTACTGTTATTGCTATTGATAGTGAATATATTAAAATCTAAAGCATAGTGAAAGCCTATTTAGAAATTTTTGAACACTTTCAGAGCTTAGATAAAAGTATTTCTGTGATTAGGAGGTGTCTTTAACGTAGAAAAACTGAAATCACGCCTTGCAGAGCTGGAATCTCAAGCCGCAGGTAATGACCTATGGCAGGACAACCAAAAAGCACAAAAAATTTTAAAAGAATGTTCTAAAATCAAAAATGATGTGGAATCATTTTCAAAGTTAGAAAGTGATTACAATGATGCTATCGGACTAATGAAATTTGCTATTGATGAGAATGATGAGGAATTTTTCTCTAAAGTTGAAAACGAATTAGTGAAGCTAGAGAAATTAATCAAGCGCAAGGAAACAGAATCTTTATTTACTGGTGAAGCAGATAATAATGACTGCTTCTTAGAAATTCACTCAGGAGCTGGAGGAACAGAGAGTAATGATTGGGCTGAAATGCTCATGCGTATGTATACGAGGTGGGCAGAGATTTATCACAACTTTAGAGTTGAAGTTGTAGAAAAATTGGAGGGAGAATCGGTTGGCATAAAATCTGCAACGATAAAAATCGTTGGAGAAAAAGCTTATGGATGGGCAAAAAGCGAAAGTGGTATTCACAGGCTGGTTAGAATATCACCATTTGATGCAAACAGCAAACGTCATACCAGTTTTGCAAGCGTAGGGGTGACACCTGTGATAGAAGATTCAATTGATACTGCTGTGGATGAGAAAGATCTAAAGATCGACACCTACCGCGCTTCAGGGGCAGGCGGTCAACATGTAAACAAAACTGAGAGTGCAGTGCGCATTACGCATGTTCCAACAGGTGTCACAGTTCAGTGCCAAAACAGCCGTTCCCAGCATCAAAACAAGCATGAGGCATTGAGATTGCTTAAAGGACGTTTATACCAAATTGAGCTGGGAAAAAAAGAGCGGGAAATGGCTGAAGAATACGGCAAGAAATGTGACATAGGCTGGGGAAATCAAATCAGGTCATATGTTGTGCATCCATATCAAATGGTGAAAGATTTAAGAACCGGATATGAAGTGGGGAATATAAATTCCGTCTTTGATGGTAATATAGACTATTTCATAGTTAGTGTGCTGACTAATAAAAATTAGGAGTTTTTATGATATACGTTCAGAAGCGCAGCTGGAAGACACGTTATGAGGGTTTCAAAAGTCTGTTTCTTAGCTTTTGTACTAAAATACGTAACGCTTGAGCCAAGTATTTGTGGAGGTAATTACACGTCTGGTTTAGAGGAACAACGGAAATTATATGAATAAGAAACAACAAACGATAAGGGTAACGTTGCTGACTTGCTCAAAGAAGTTTCAAAGATGACTTACTAAAGATTCTTACTGATACAGATGTAATTTAGGATATGCCAAGTGGTGAAAAATGCACTGTAACATCGCCTGGCCTTACTACAATTCTTGATCGTCAGCAAAGCATTAAAGCTATTCTAGATGCAGCTAGAGAGCAAGGCATACAAAAAGAAGTTTTTGCCGATATAGAAAAAGGTGATCATGGAAAAATTAAGACTATCTTAAAAGAAGCTGAAGATTAGGGTACGCTAGAACAAAGTTTCTCAAGTTGAAAAGGATATATCTGACAATAGAGTAGCAAGAGGAAATTCGACTAGTGACGAAAGTGCGACAACTGACAAGCAACTAGTAAAGCAATAATGATTGGTACTGTTTGTGGCGTTATAGCTGGATTAGCAGTAGGTATTGGATATGGCGTTGCTAATGTTGGATTATCAATGTCAGTTATAGCTGCATAGCTGTAATTGCTGTGTTAGCAGTTGGGCTTGCTGTTTTTGGTATTGCATATGCAATATAAAAACCTAACACCAAAGTAAACGAAACAAAAGTAAATGAAAATGCTCAGGAAGTCCTAGTTTGAGCATATAGTTCATAAAACCTCACTATTACTACAAGACCACAGATCCTATTTTCTTTGTGTGCTACTGTGTTGCTCTATAGACAATATGCACCATCTTCGGAGAGTAAAGTTCGTGCTGGCTCCTTTGTTTAAGGCTTTCAATTACCTACTTCTTGTCAGCTTCGGCGCGTGCATTAAAACTACATTGAAGGTCTACACCACCTTCAATAAGGCTACATTGCAAGCCAAAGCCAGTAGCAAAATCTTCTATTTTATCAGGAAGATTTCCAGCAATGATTCCCTTTATAGCAACATTTTGGTCATTTGCAGTTGTTCATATCATTTCTTTACCACCTTTGATACCGTCATCCGCAATCCTTGTTACACAATCCGATCTATGGCTTGTTTACCTTTCATTACTCGGGATATTACTTCTATATCTGGCTGATTCTGATCTGTATCGTCCTGTTGCTCTAATTTATTAGCTTTTTCTTTTATACGTTTTTTGTACTCTTCTTCACTTTTTACTTTGACTTTATTTACTTCCATACTTGTATCTTTTTGATTGAAGAAATCTCTATTGATGTAATAAAAAATAAGCGCAGGTATCAGTGAAGTAATTAGATTTGATATAATACACGGGATTAAAATTATAGCAGCGACAATATAAATTAGGACTCTAGCTATAAACTTTAGTATTTTGGATAGTTTAGAATCGTTCTTGTGAGCACTAACAGCATTCAAAAAAAGGTAGACACACAATCGACGCTATTGTTGCAGCAGTAGGTACGATAATTGGAACAAGTAGAAGAGCGTTGATTAGCTTTTTCCAGGTATTAGCTGGTTTAGCGCTACCACTTAGCGATGCAAGATGGTTTTTGCCAGCGTTAGTAACCCATTTTATACTTGATTAAGACTCTCTCACTATTTTTTTAGATAAATTAACTTCCATTGGCTTTACCATACTCGTGATTACGCCAATTATACTAATAACTAATATAGTAAAATTAAAATAAAACTTTCACTTCCGTATTTTTTGTTATTACGGAACAAAAAAACTACTTGACAACTTTTGCCATTACCTTTATCACAATACTGAAGCTATTATTTATCTTCAATCTGTACAGATCAAACAACAAAAACTCAATGTACTTGGCGTACTGTTGTTTAATTTTTTGCACTATGTGTACCTCATGCCTTTAGTAAGTTTTCAAGGTTTTTACCTATTATAACTAAAATGCGTTTGTTAAAGCGTTTAAGACAATAAAAAAATGCCAATTTAAAAGATAGATAGTGAATAACTAGCTAACTGGGTTTCTTTTGCCTTTTTTCTGTTTAGTGAATCTCTTAACATTTAAATTTAGGTCAGTTGAGGTTTAAAAGCAGCTAGATTAGACGTTTAGAATAAAAAAACGCTAATTTATAAAGTTAATATAAATCACTAGCCACCAACCGGGTTTCTTTTGCTTCTTTTTGCTTAGTTTAGGTTATGCAAGAAATCTAATGCTCGTACAGTCACAACAGGTCTGGAAATTTTTATAGAACTAAAACTAAAGAAAACTTGCATGTAAGCTTATCAAAGTGTAAAATTAAAATTGTTTTAAAATGAATAGGTAAATTATGAATCTTATTACAAAATCCGCTATTGATTTTACTGCTCCGGCTGTTCTCTCCGACGGAAAAATAGTTGACAGCTTCTGTCTAAGCAAATACGTAAAAGATAAGTATGTGGTCCTTTTTTTCTATCCACTTGACTTTACCTTTGTATGCCCAACTGAGCTAATATCATTTAGTAACAAAATAGAAGATTTTTCAAAACGCGGTGTTGAAGTTATAGGAGTAAGTGTAGATTCAAAGTTCTCACATCATAGGTGGCGAGAGACCCCAGTTAATGATGGTGGTGTTGGAGAGATTAGCTACACTTTAGTGTCTGATATCAAAAAGTCTATATCAAGAGACTATGGAGTATTATATGATGACTCAATTGCTCTAAGAGCAACTTTCATTATTGATGATCAGTTTGTTGTACGTCATCAATCAATAAATGATTTACCTCTAGGGCGCAATATTGATGAGTTCATTAGAATCGTTGATGCAATTAAACATAACAAAGAGCACGGTGAAGTATGTCCAGCAGGATGGAAGAAAGGCAAACCAGCAATGCAAGCAAGTGATGAAGGAGTAGCTGACTATCTAAACTCATACAGTGAACAATTATAGATGGGGCAACTTAGTACAAAAGTTCTCATTATTGGGTCTGGAGCAGCGGGTTATGCTGCTGCTATATATGCAGCACGTGCAAACTTAGAGCCAATTGTAGTAACCGGAATGCAACCTGGTGGTCAGCTTATGATTACTACGGATGTTGAAAATTATCCCGGATTTATTTCAATACAAGGTCCAGAATTAATGGAACAAAAGAGGTTGCATGCAGAGAAGGTTGGAGCAAGAGTAATAGACGATGAAATAAAGAGCGTTGAGCAGCTTGAGGATTCTAATGAATATAGATTTAGGTCTTTTGGTGATATTAATAATTACTACTCAGATGCAATGATCATTGCATCTGGTGCGCAAGCGAGATGGCTTGGCCTGGAGAGTGAAAAGAAATTTCAAGGTTACGGGGTCTCAGCGTGTGCAACTTGCGATGGTGCATTTTTTAGAAATAAAGTTGTAGCTGTTGTTGGTGGTGGAAATACCACCGTTGAAGAAGCAATATTCTTAGCCCATTTTGCTAAAGAAGTTGTACTAATACACAGGCGTGATAAATTAAGAGCAGAAAAAGTAATGCAAGACAGGCTCTTTAGAAATGATAAAATAAAAGTAGTATGGAACCATACCGTGGAGCAAATTCTTGGAGAAGAAAATCCAAAGAAAGTTACTGGCATTGCAATAAAATCAACGGAAACTAAAAAAGTTCAAGAACTAGAAGTGGATGGAGTATTCATTGCAATTGGACATGCACCAAATACGGGTATTTTTAAGAGCTTTGTTGAAATTGATGAGCAGGGTTATATAATTACGAATCCTGGAACAACTTTAACTAGTAGGGCAGGGGTGTTTGCTGCAGGTGATGCTCAGGATAAAATATATCGCCAAGCGGTAGTTGCTGCGGGAACTGGATGCATGGCTGCGCTTGACGCAGAGAAGTTTTTAGAGTGCACAAGTGAGTAAAGAGCCAAAAAAATAGGGAATACATAAATAACCCTTTTCAATAGGGAAGAGAAGTTCATTGCTATTTTCTTTTTTTGTTGTATAGTTATGTTAGTGGGTTATTAGGTAGGTTTAATATATCTTTGTAAAGGAATGGAGTAGGTACTGCTGAGTCAGAAAGGACCAAAAAGCCACTCGGTATGCCAACAAAGGAGTTATTTGATGCCATTGATAATGGAAACCTAGAAGATTTTAAGCAAGCCCTGCAAGAAGATGCAAACGTTAATGCGTTTTGTGCAGGGTATACACCATTAATGACTATAGTTACTAATTTGTCCGCATGTCCTAGAATGGAGACGGAAAAGAAATATCATAGTATGGTCAAGCTATTTCTACTGGACCAGAACATAAACGTTAATATTCGTGAACAAATCAATGACAACACAGTTTTACATTTAGCAATGTGCTTTTAACAAAAGAAAACGTTACAACTTTTGCTTAGTCACCCAAACATAAGCACTAATATAACCAATAAGAAACACCAAAGTCCTAGTGAGTGTGCTAGGCAAAATCGTGCTAAACATTTGATAATAGAAATACAAAAAGCACAAAAAGGGAAACAATTACTAAATGCCCTTGATAGCGAAACATCTACCAAGCGAAAATACTATTGAATCAAGAGCTTAACCCTAGCTGCTGGAGGAGAAACCAAAATGGAGAAATAGAAACACCACTTAGCCTAATCATCAAATTATGTTTACAAACGATAACAAAAGATAAAAACGAAGTACTGACTAAACTTTTAAAACATAATGAGCTGGATTTTAGTCAAATAAAGCCAATACAAAATAAAGAGCTGAAGTCATTGGTTGAGCTAGCCATTTAAGGAGCGATTAACTGATACTGTTAATAGAAAGGATTTAGATGATGCAAAAATTAGTGGAAGATAATTGCTTCATGAGGTATGCAATTGTTGCTGCTGCGTCGAGAGGTGTTGGTGATCCAATTGAATCTATTACGAATTATTTAAATAAAAAATTTCCTGTAAGTATGGAACGCCCTTTAGCAGGGATGAATGATATACCAGGAGATGAATGTTTGAAAAAAAAAGCAGGGAGAGGTTGATCAACAAGCAAGAACTGGTACCCCTATTAATCAAGAAATGACTGATAATGTAGATCAACCTTTACTAAAGAATGAACGGTTCGTACTAAAGGCCTGGATAATAGAAATCAAAAGTCCTCGAAGGCAAGCGCTTCAGGTAGAAATTACGCCTCTACTTTCTTCATGTTATCTGGAGCATTTGTTGTTGGTGCATGTTTAACGATAGTGGATTATCCAGAGATAAGTGCTTGTCTTGCTGCAGTTGCACTGGGTCCTTTTTAGCATGGTATTTTCTATACAAAGGAGATGAAAAAGACATAGGACCTGGCAGTGCTACCGATAATCCTCAAGTTACAAGGATTTTTATTCCTTTTCCAAATTCTGCTGGAAATTTTTATACACACTAAAAATATCTTGATAATTTAGATGAGTGTAAACTTGAGTAGTTTCCAGGCTTGAATGGCCAAGTAGTTGTTGTATTGACCTTATGTCAACATTTTCTTGAAGCAAATGAGTGGCGAAACTGTGACGTAATGCGTGTGGAGATAAAATTTCCGGCAAGTTCAACATTCTTCTTACTTTCTGCAAGCGATTAGCAACATAAGTTCTTCCTAATTTTTTCCCTCTTACCCCCACAAAGAGATATTGTGATTCATTGTCAATGCCAAGGTAAGGACAAGCTTTTATATATTCTTGTAAGCACTTTTTTACTACCGGAAGAATAAATACCTGCCTTTGTTTGTTTTCCTTACCCGTAATTATTAGGCTTTCGCCACTTACATCACCAACCCTAAGACTCAGCGCTTCACTAATTCTTAAGCCTGTGCCATATAGCAGAACAATAATCGCAACTTCTCTTTTTATTACCCAGGGTTCACCCAAGTCAGATAATTTCACTTTTTTCAGTAGGATTTTTACATCAGGTATTGATAATGCTTTAGGCAAAATTTTTCTCTGAATTGGGTTTGACAAGGAAAATACAGCCTCATTGTTTATTTCATAATTGTTTTTTATGTACTTGAAAAAGTTTCTGATTGCTGACAGTGCGCGAGTGTTAGACCTTGCATTTATACCTCTTGTATAACGGAAACTAAGCCAGCTTCTTAGCTCAGATATGCTTAATTTTTCTAAGGAACCAATATTTACTTCTCCACCAATGTGAGCGCTGAGGAAATTTATGAGATCTCGCAAGTCTCTCATATATGATTCTAAAGTGTTAGGCGAGTAAGATCTATTGCATCTCAGCCATTCACACCAATTTCCAATAATTGAACCAAGGTTACTTTTTAAAGAAGGCATCGATACACGCGTCTCGAAAAGCTTCGTTTATATCAGGGTGAGAGTGACAAATTCTATATATATCCTCTGCTGCAGCACCATATGCCATTGCAACTGCTGCTTCGTTAATTAGTGTATCAGCATATGCTCCTATGATATGTACACCTAGTATTGTATCTGTGGTACCGCAAGTTAGCACTTTCACGAACCCCTCGGCATCACCAGTGATTTTTGCTCTGCCATTTGCAGCAAATTGGCATTTACCAACTTTATATTTGCAACCGGCACTTTTCAGTTCCTCTTCGGTTTTACCGATTGAAGAAACCGCAGGGTGAATATAAATGACGGATGGTATGATCCCATAGTCAACGTGAAGTGACTGTCCTGCTATTGTCCCTGCAACTGCCACTCCTTCTTCTTCTGCTTTATGAGCAAGCATTGCTCCACCAATTACGTCACCGATGGCAAATATTCCTTTCATATTAGTTTCATACCTGTTGTCAACTTGAATGAAACCACGATTATCTTTCTCTATCTTCTCATCGATACCAAGACCCTCGGTGCATGGTTCACGACCCACTGCAATGAGCACCTTATCTGCCTCTATAGTGTTTCTTCGGTTATCTTGGGCAGAGCAAACTTTTACACTGAGAGAATTACTATTTTGTTTTATCTCCTCAACTTTAGTGCTGAGTAAGAATTTTATTCCTTGTTTTTGCAGACTAGAAAGAAGAGACTTACTTAATTCTCCATCCATTGCTGCAGCAATTTTATCAAGAAACTCTACCACAGTGACCTCAGACCCTAGCCTTTTCCATACAGAAGACATCTCAAGCCCTATTGCTCCAGCTCCGATCACGACAAGTTTTTTTGGTATTTCAGTTAGAGACAACCCACCGGTAGATGAAATGATATTTTCCTCGTCAATATTAATTCCTGGCAGAGAAATAACATTAGAACCGGTTGCAATTACTATATTTTTTGTCTTCAACGTCTTGCCTTCAACTGAAACTTCAAGATTACCTTGATCAAAATCGGTAATTTTCCCAAGTCCGTTGATTTTAGTGATCTTGTGAAAGCTGAACAGATATTCTATACCTTTCCCAAGCTCCTGAACTCTAGCATCCTTGTATTCCAACATTTCTTTTAAATCAAAACTCGCATCCTTAACTTTTATGCCAAGTTTTGACAGATCATTTTTCGTGTGAAAATACTGATAGGAGGAGTGAAGTAAAGCTTTAGAGGGTATACATCCAACTCGCAAACACGTACCACCAAAAATGCTGTTTTTATCTATACAGGCAACTTTCAATCCAAGCCTTGCAGCAGCAATGGCACACTTATAGCCACCCGGACCTCCACCTATAACAATCAGATCGTAATCAGTCATAAAAAACAAACCTATTTTCTAAAGAATAAACACCGTTTCCCTCAGTTGTCACATATATCTTATCATGGGTAAACACTGGAGTGTAAAACACATTACCAGGTATTTCAATTGCCTTTCCTGTGTTTTCAGATTCAGGAAAAGCAAATACCAACCCTTTATTACTGTTACCCATAAAGCATGAGCATACCATACATAGTTGGAGCAAACAATTGCGTATTTTCTATTAAATCGGAAGTCCAGACTGTTTTTCCGTTTCGTATATCGACACCGATTATTTTATTATCTTTAGTAACTACAAAAATCCTGCCACAGGTTCTTTGCTCCTTTGCAGGAATGAGAGGACTATAATATGATACAATGTCTGATACACTTTTTACTTGCAATGGCTTTGACCACAAAATGTTTTTTGATTTTATGTCAATACCATAAATATAAAAATCGTTTGTAGCTACTAAAGTATCGTCAAGCACTATTGGTATAGTGGTCACGTCTGTGAGCTGTGTGTTCAAAAGGTTTGTAGCCAATTTTTGGCTCCACAATTTTTTACCATCTTCGTTAAAAGCTATCAATTCACCATTTGAAAACAGTGCTATTATTTTATCATTGGAAATTGCGGGTGATATGGAATATAAACCACGAACCACATTGATACCATTTTGATAAGTCGAAATGGAGCTGCCATCTTTTATATCAAACGCATACAGGTAGTTATTGATGGTTAATACTATCAGTTCATTGTTTGTTACTATTGCTTTTCCTCTTACCGGAGCTCTCAGTCCTTTTTCCCACTGAGCCTCACCAATTTTTGCATCTATTGGATTCAGAACGTTATTTACTATAAAGAAAACAATTCCTCTATGGCACAATAGGCTCATGTTACCAATTTTCTTTCTATGTGGAAGATGCAATTTCGAATTCAGAGCCCTTGAGCTATTAACATCAAAGAAATACAAAGTGCCGTGCTTATCTGCCAAAATGATACTATTTCCTGTAAGCACTGGAGCCGCATAACCTTGCGATAATTTTTTATCAACCAAGGTTATTCGTTCGCCTTCCATTGTGTAACTGCTACGCAATAACATTATCATAACAATTACTACTTTCATTACTTATTGAAAACAAGACTTATCAATATACATACTAGAGTCGTTAACCACAATGAAAATGTTCTAAGTTGAACCAAAAGTTAAATATCAACGTCATGCACATTTAGCGCATTGGTATTGATAAAATCACGGCGTGATTCGACTATATCGCCCATTAACACTGAGAATATAGAATCAGCTTCCTCACAATCTTTTATTTCAACTTTGAGCAAAGTTCTAGTTTCAGGATTGAGTGTGGTCTCCCAAAGTTGATCGGCATTCATTTCACCAAGACCCTTAAATCTCTGCAGAGTTAACCCTTTTTTACCATAGTCCATCACTATTTTCGCAAGTGTGCTTGGAGATTTGATTTTTATTTCAGTTTCTTGTGACTTTAAAAATGAATCACCATTAAATAAGTCAATTATGTCATCAAGAGAACTCAATATATTTTGTATTTCTTTGCTTTCAAGCATGATAAGCGGAAATATATATTTATTTGCTAGTCCTTGAAATAACTTAGAGATATGCACTTCTCTTTCTTCATCTCTTATTTCTACTTCCCAATTGTATTCGTTATACATTAACTCTAAATATTTCAATATCTCATTAGCAGACGATAGGGCACTCTTTTTGCTTAGAATTAGTAGTGACTCCAATAGATTTTGTGGTATTTCCCTGTCATAATTTTTGCTAATGTTTGAAATACTAAGACATTTGTCCAAAGCAAAGCGTAAATCTTTATCTGTACCGCTTAATGTTAATCTTTTAACCGCCAAGTTTACTATATACTCTTCAAAAGTTTCGTCATCTTTAATATAGGTATCTTTAGCATTTTTTGTAACTTTGTAAAGAGGTGGCTGTGCTATATATAAATATCCTCTTTCAATTACCTCACGCATATAACGAAAAAAGAAAGTTAGAATTAAAGTTCTTATATGTGAACCATCAACGTCTGCATCTGTCATAATGATAATTTTATGATACCTAGTTTTATCAATGTCAAAATGCTCACCTCCTATTCCAGCTCCAATTGCAGTAATTAAAGAACCAATTTCTGCGGATGAAAAAATACGGTCTAAACTTACACGTTCTACGTTTAGAATTTTCCCCCTTAAAGCAAGTACCGCTTGTGTTTTACGATTACGCCCCTGCTTTGCAGTACCACCTGCAGAATTACCCTCTACTATAAATAATTCCGATAACTCAGGAACTTTTTCCTGACAATCAGCAAGCTTTCCAGGTAGAGTGGAAATATCAATGGTGTTTTTGTTTTTAACTAACTCTCGCGCTTTTCTTGCAGCTTCTCTTCCTTTAGCTGATCTGATGACTTTTTCTACTATGCTTGCTGCTAATTTTGGATCAGTTTCAAGTATTGTACTCAATTTATCAGAAACTATGTTTTCTACAACTGTGCGCGCTTCAGAACTGACCAACTTATCTTTTGTTTGTGAAGAAAACTTAGGATCAGGCATCTTAAGAGATAAAACACAGGTTAACCCTTCCCTGACATCTTCCCCAGCCAAATTCACTTTTGCCCTTTTCAAAAACCCTTCTCTAGTTGCATAATTGTTAATACATCTAGTTAAGGCAGACCTAAATCCTGCTAAGTGTGTACCACCATCTCGTTGTCTTATATTATTTGTAAAGCACAGCATATTTTCGTAGTAAGAGTCATTCCACTCCATTGATACTTCTACGCTAATGCCGAGATCCTTTGTATCACCTCTCATGCTAGCAATTTTGGTAACACGCGTCTTATTTTTATCTAAATATCGTACAAAATTTGCTGTGCCAAAATTATCTTGAGATTGTTCACTATCATTAAAATGAGACTCTACACGCGGTTTGTTACGAAGGTCACGCAAAGTGATCTCTATATTTGAGTTTAAAAATGCCAATTCTCTAATACGACTCTCAAGGGTAGAGTAACTAAAATCAATACTACTAAAAGTCTCCATTGATGGCATGAACGTTACTCTAGTCCCCCTTTTGCTTGTATTTTCGTTTATTACCCTTAAAGGCTCAATGGACTCACCATCTTCAAAGCGCATAAAGTGTTCTTTCTTGTTGCGCCAAATAGTTAACTCCAGCCAGCTTGATAACGCATTTACAACTGAGATTCCAACACCATGTAATCCACCAGAAACTTTATAGGTATTGCTATCAAATTTTCCACCTGAATGCAGTTGGGTCATTATTACCTCCGCTGCTGATATTCCTTCTTCTTCGTGGATATCAGTTGGAATGCCACGACCATTGTCGGTTACGGATACTGAGCCATCTTCATTTATGCTAACCTCAATTTTATTACAATGCCCAGCTAAAGACTCATCTATCGCATTGTCGACAACTTCATATACCATATGGTGCAAACCAGACCCATCATCAGTATCACCAATGTACATACCTGGACGCTTCCTTACAGCATCAAGACCTCTTAAGATTTTTATTGCATCAGCGTTGTAATTACTTTCCATGGAATTGCTTTATTCATGAATATTAATTAATATTACATTTGTATATGTCGATTAGCAACATTTTTAAATAAGTCTACAGAGTTAAGAGGCTTTTGTATTGTTGTTTTGGACTACCAGTTACTGAGTTTACTTGAAGTTGTGGTAACTTGTTTTTACCTGCTTTACATGCTCGAATCCTTCTTGTATAAATTCATCTAAATTCAGTTCTTCATCCTGAACTTCTTAACTAACTGCTTTTTCTGCTTCTTCTATAAAATTACTTACTAATTGATTATCTTGCTATCCACAGCAACTAATTTCACTAGCTTTCTTTTCATCCAGCTTGATAACCACTGATGGATGCAAAGCAGCTAAATATTTAAATAGTTTATTGTATGTTCCACCAGCACAACTTTGACCTTGGTTGCCATAAGTTGTTGCTGCATCTGTAAGACCTCTTACAAACATATCCTTTCTATTTTTTATATCTCCATTGCTTAAAGGAACTGTTGGGTCTTCTGTTTCTGTGTTTTTATCGTTGCAAGCTTTCTAACACAAAATAGCTGCTTGCTTTAGTGTTAACTGACTATAATTATCTTTGAAACCATTTCCTGTTCTATTGATAAACTTCAAACACTCAAGTGCTTTAGATTTTTCATCTGCCTTAAATTCATTTGACTGTTCGATATACTCTTCAATATCAGTTATATTTCCCCTATTTAGCTGTGCATGGAACTCTTCCTTGCTTAGGTCCTCTTTATATTTCTCTATAAGTTTATCAATACTCAAATTTATACTAGAAACTGTGCCTGGATCGTGAGTGGTTTTCGCAACAAAAGGAAGGACATCAACTAAACCATATATAAGAAGTAGTCTTTCTTCTTCCTAAGCTTCTTGCATTCAGTTAAAAAGCTGCTGCACTTCTTCAATAAGTGTCCGGTTTAGTAGCCACAGGAATAACACAGGCAATGCTAAAAGTATACAGGAGGCAATAATGCATACAGCCAAAACAGCTTTTGGTATTACCGTGATGATATTTTTTGGCCGAGCCGATAATCTCATTTCATTTTCTCTTGATTTCAAAAAACAATCTACTAATCATGAATACAGAAGGAACTGTATAAGAAGAGCAAATGGGACAATCATACTTACCAATAAAATTATGCCAATAGATCGCTTAATTTTACCAGTATTGTGGTAAGTATTTTGTGCTCTTTCTACCACAGCACGTGCTCTATCTTGCTGTTGGTTATTATTTTCACCTAACATATTACATATTTATTTCAATATTAGTATAATATACTATAAAAGTAATATAAATAAGAAATTTATAGGCTATAGCTTAATTATAAAGGTAGAAGCAAGGTGGAGCATTTGAGGAGGGAAGCAAGTTTTGACGCTAAATCAGAAAATAGGTTATGTAATACCAATTCCACTACACAAGGAACGAGCAGACAACAATAGAGAAAAGCTACCCAATAAACGAAAAAAACTACTTGACAAACTTTATCAACCCCCTTATCACGATACTGAAGCTATTTGTTAACTTTCCAATCTGT
>NZ_JACZHU010000147.1:0-852 GCF_020278605.1 Wolbachia endosymbiont of Mansonella perstans
TCATTTGGCAAATTTCTTAAATATTTATTGATAAAGCAACATCATGGATCCCAATATCAGCCTACTTGGATGACAAGAAAGGGGGCACTGGGATGACAGGAAAAGTAAGCATTGGAATGACATAAGAAGGGGACACCATTGTAAAGGAACCAGTGCCCGCTACTTGGATGATATCCTCGTGATAGGCTTAAATCACAACGTTCGTACAGTTGCGTGTCAACTACTTATATGACATCACTTTTGCTTTAATATTTACCACTCCCCTGAATAGATACATTAAATTTTTACGACCTTATTCTGAAAGTATATTAAATTTTGATCCCTTGAAGCTATTCTTACTTCCTTTTGTGATAGCTGAGAAACTTGCACGGAAGTATACAGAATATCCGGTTGCTTAATAACCTAGTTTGTAGATATATTACTATTCCTCTCGAAACTCTTACCTATAACTTCTGAAGCAACTTTTCCTCCTAAAAAACAGTTTGGTCCTAAACTTTTTTCTCCTCATTTTCTAACTCGTCGAACCTTGCTTTACTTTCATCATCAGCAAACTCCACTTTTATTTTATTACTATCTTCCTCGCTACAATGTAAACAAATACTGATCTTTTCTGCTCTAGTAACAAAAGACGTTTCAATACTACCTGAGATATCTGCATGGTTTCTTTTCTCTCCTTCACCTTTTTCAAATTTTACCGAACTCTCCCCGATCTGTAATATACAAACTCTCAACTCTGGAGTTTTTATTTTTTGATTATTTATGATTTGCGCAGTTCAACAATACTATCTTGTGCACATTTATAGCTCTTTCCATAATAATCCAAGAGAGGTAAAATAAGGACTTATAGTAGTG
>NZ_JACZHU010000008.1:0-18783 GCF_020278605.1 Wolbachia endosymbiont of Mansonella perstans
TTATACTTGGAGTCGTTACCTACTGTATCTTCACTACAGACGATATTGAAAGTGTACTTCTGCATATTTTCTATGTAATGAGCCTTAAAGACAAGGAATTTAACGTATAATACTTAAAGAAAAGCTAGTTGACCTTAACTCGAAGAAGTAGAGATAAACTTCTTGTGTAACTAAAGAAGAAGTTATGCAAAAATTAACGACAAGCTTTAAGCCTGTTAAAGGCTTCCTCAGCGTGATATGATGACCTAGTCAATGGACTTGATGCAACTACTAAGAACCCTTTGGAATAAGCAACGTATTTGTAATGCTCAAACTCCTCTGGTGTAACATATCTATTGATTTTTGCGTGCTTTGGAGTTGGCTGCAGGTATTGGCCGATCGTTATAAAATCAACCTCGGCACTTCGTAAATCGTCCATAACTTGAAGTACTTCCTCTTTTGTTTCCCCAAGGCCGACCATAAGCCCTGACTTAGTGAAAAGCTTAGGATTAATTTGCTTTACTATCTTCAGCAAATACAGTGAATGAAAATAGCGAGCCCTTGGCCTTATCTTTGCATATAGTCTTGGCACTGTTTCAATATTGTGGTTATAAACATCAGGTGATGCAACAGCAACTGCTTCAAATGCTCCTTTCTTATTTAAAAAATCGGGAGTTAGAATCTCTATTGTTGTTTCTGAAATTATCTTCCTGATTTCTTCTATACACCTTATAAACTGGTTTGCTCCGCCATCTGGTAAATCATCACGGTCAACAGAGGTAATAACAACATGCTTTAAGTTTAACTTTTTTATTGCCTTTGCTAAATTTTCCGGCTCGTGAGGATCCAATTTGTCAGGAATACCAGTTGCAACATTACAAAATGCACAAGCGCGAGTGCAAACGGAACCAAGAATCATCACAGTGGCATGACGCTTATTCCAACATTCACCAATATTTGGACATGCAGCCTCCTCGCACACCGTATGCAGACTATGCAACTTGACAGTGTTTAAGGTCTCATTGAATATTTCACCAATTGGAGCTTTTGCTCTGAGCCATGGAGGCTTACTATGCATCTGAAACGACTAGTTCTACCTCTTATTTTGCTAAAACTTTTCTCAACTTTCTTTTTATTTTTTGTGCTTTCTCGCTTAGCTTAACTGTTTTTGTGTTAAGCAAAAAAGTGTCAAGATCGCCCTTGTAATCTACAGTTCTCAAAGTTCTCGCCGCTACGCAAAATTTAAATTTCTTATTCAATATGTTGCTCATTAACGTAACATTGCACAAATTTAAGCAAAAGGTGCGCTTTGTTTTACGGTTTGAATGTGATACCTTATTACCAAAAGACTTTTTCCTGTTTGTTAATTCGCAAATTCTACTCACTTTAATATACCAAGTTGTCCTATGTACTTAGATTACCTTATACAGAGAAATAGTCAATACTCTCCTGCTTAATTTTTATACCGTATACTGCTTTGTAGCCAAAAAATATTGTGATTTTCTCCATTATAAGAGAGACCATATGCTGAATTTTCAGCGCTTTACTGCCGTTTGTTACCATCAGATGCAAAACACCGGAATTTATATTTTGTGCATACGAGATCTTTTTCGGCTTCGTACACTCTGCTATTTCCTCTCCAACTATGCTTCTCCAGTTTAAAATAAGGCGTATCTCATTTTTGCTCAGCTTACTCTTCGTGCATTTTAATGCATAACTTTCCACTATAGACTTTAATTTCTTTGGGCCGCTGTGTTTGAGCACTCTTTCACTAATTTTCTAATTAACTAACACACCTTAAGTATATGATGATCTAAAATTTTCTTTTTGGCAATAAAATAAAGAGCATCAAGAGCAATGCTCTACAGTTGCCCTCGGCCTCACACTGTAAAAAGCAGCATTCTTGTGCCGCCACCTTTGTTTTATCATTAACTGATCCATCCATCTTTAATAGAATTGATTAAATTATCATCAACTGCAGTAGACTTTTCCCTCTTGTTGTCATTCCAACACGTGAAGCTGGTTTTAAGACTGCGAGAACTACAAAAAATTGCTTGACAACCTTTGCCAGCCTTGCTATTGTAAAAAATAAGGGTGTTTTTCGGTGGATTGTATCAAATTATAGTGGCTACATGTCCTTTTTACTTTTTCTACATTCAGCCAAAGCGCGCTTAAACTAAGCGTCAGCAAATTATTATAACGCCAATTTAAAGTATTATAGAGTCAAAACTTGCCACTCGGGGTTTCTTTGTCTTTTTTTCTGCTTAGTGAATTTCTTAAATATTAAGGCAACTCAAGGGCACGTAGCGTTACAAAGAACGCCAATATAGTAGTAAATTGCCTTTTTTGTTCAGAAGTATAGTTGGAAGACGTTATAAGGACTTCAAAAGTTCATTTCTTGACTTTTATACTAAAATATGTAACACTTAAGCTAAGTTTTTATGATTGGCAGTAAGTATTGGATGTGGTGCTGCTGGGTTACCAATATCGTCTATAGTTCTCATGGCTTTTGCTGCTAGATAGATAGTTGGGCTTGTTGCTGATAGTATTAAATATGTAGTATCAAAACCTAGTTATAAACTAGACAAACTAAACTTAAAGCGAGTGAAAAATACTCTGGCAGTATGAAGCATTACAATTAAAACAAGTAGGAAGAAGATATGCAAAAAGTCTATCAACGAAGTGAAAAATATATTCCCTTTCCTCGAAAAATTTGTTATATCCATTTTGGTCGCTGACTTTTATTTTTTGTAACATATTTTTTCTTTAATGGTTAAACGGCTATCTCATAATGAATTTTGTCAACAACTATCAAGTTTTTTAGTTGCTGTGCAACAAAGTTTACTAGGTCTAGAATATTCGTAAATGAAAAGGAGGCCATTTAGTGATTCCTCGTTATAGTCGTAAAGAAATGTCTTCCGTTTGGGAAGAAAACAACAAGTTTAATATATGGCTCAAAATAGAAAAATTAGCGTGTGAGGCTCAAGCAGAGTTAGGAGTGGTTCCAAGTGATGTTGCTGAAAGGCTTTCTAGCACTATCGAGTTTGATATTGAGCGGATCAACGAAATCGAATCTACTGTAAAACACGATGTTATAGCTTTTCTCACGTATATTGCTGAAAAAGTTGGAGTTGATGTTCGTTATTTCCACTACGGGATGACGAGTTCTGATGTTTTGGACACATGTTTTGCTGTGCAACTGAAAGAGTCGTGTGATATTCTACTTAAAAATCTAAAGAATTTACTTACGGTGTTGAAAAAAAAAGCTGAGGATTATAAAAATGTTGTGTGTGTTGGACGTAGTCACGGAATGCATGCAGAGCCGACTATACTTGGGTTAAAATTTGCCAGGTTTTATGCAGAATTTAAACGCAGCTACCAAAGGTTAATTAATGTACAAAAAGAGATCTCAACTTGCAAAATATCAGGTGCAGTAGGTAATTTTGCGAATGTTAATCCGTTTGTTGAAGAATATGTAGCGAAAAAAATTGGACTTGTCCCTGAGACTATATCTTCTCAAGTAATTCCTCGTGATAGGCACGCTGTGTTCTTTTCAATTTTAGGGGTGATTGCAAGTTCAATGGAAAACGTTGCTGTTGAAATTCGTCATCTACAAAGAACTGAAGTTAGCGAAGTTTCCGAATATTTTTCCACTGGGCAGAAGGGAAGCTCTGCTATGCCACACAAGTGTAATCCTATTTTAAGTGAAAATCTAACTGGGCTTTCACGCTTAATGCGTAGTTATGTATTTCCTGCACTGGAAAATGTTGCATTGTGGCACGAGCGAGATATATCACATTCGTCCGTGGAAAGATGTATTGCCCCTAGTGCTTGCATAACAATGGATTTTGCTTTAGTGCGATTGACAGATTTAATAGATAAATTAGTGATTGATGAAGAAAACATTGAAAAGAACTTAAATTCAGCAAAAGGTTTAATTTTCTCACAGCGTGTATTGCTTGAGTTAGT
The DNA here is from genome assembly GCF_020278605.1 of Wolbachia endosymbiont of Mansonella perstans. Taxonomy (NCBI): domain Bacteria; kingdom Pseudomonadati; phylum Pseudomonadota; class Alphaproteobacteria; order Rickettsiales; family Anaplasmataceae; genus Wolbachia; species Wolbachia endosymbiont of Mansonella perstans. The sequence goes on from NZ_JACZHU010000008.1 coordinate 3,949, forward strand.
AAACAGTGGTCTAACTAGAGAAGAAGCGTATAAAATTGTTCAGAACAATGCAATGAAAGTGAAACAAGGCAACAGTGATTTTCTGTCCGAATTGAAACAAGATAAATCTTTACTTAGAGTTATTGACTCTGAAAAACTTGAATCTTTGTTTGATTTTGCTTATTATACAAAGCATATAGACCATATATATAATAAGGTCTTTGATTAGGCTGAGTAGCTCAGTTGGTAGAGCAGGAGGATCATAATCTCTTGGTCGTGGGTTCAAGTCCCTCCTCAGCCACCAGTTATATTGATTATAACATGCTAAAAAAACCGCTACAATGGACGTATCTGGTATCCACCTAGCTAAACGGTGTGAAAGACGATAGATGAGAGGACATGGAAAGGATTTAGCCCATTTTGCTTAATTACAGGAGAAGCTATGTGATTTACAATTTAAATCCAGAACCTATTTTCATAACGCTTGAACCACTTATGAAGTGTAGGGTAGCACGCCATATCTGCAGTATACCACCAGCGTTTTTTACTTTATGTGATTCTATCGCCAGAACGTGAAGAGCTTAGTGACTGGTTACGCGATATTGGCTGTACTTCACCAACTTGCTATCTGGATGACTTTTCCCTCTTAATGCTGTCATTTCAATTTGATGCCTCTCTTCTATTTCTTTTACTCTGCTCTGGTTTTCTTCTATTAGTCTCGTTAACTCGGTTTGATGTCTTTCTTCCACTTCCCTTACTTTGCTTTGGCTTTCTTCTTTTAACTCTTTCTCTATATATCTCTTTTTCAGTGAAGTAAGAACACGTTTAGCAGCTGGCCCTACATCTTTTTCACTATTTCTATTCCACCTTAAATCAAGTTTAGTAAGATTTATAAAATTACCATTAGCTAAGGCCTCTATGCCTTTTTTTACCGGCTCTGTTCCACCTTAAGTTAGTAAGCGAGATGTGCAAGATTACCATTAACTAAGGCTTCAGCATCTTTATCACTAATATTGCAATACAATAAAGAAAGCTTTGTAATATGTGTATTACTTTGCAAAAAACTTACTAGTTCGTTTATATCGATTGTAGTTCCTGATAATTTCTAGAGCATTACCTTTTACATACTGGTTGAAATTCACTTTATCCTCCTGTTAACATATTATGGGAATGCCTTAGTTAGCGTTTCGGTAACTGTCAAACGCTTTATGTGGCGTTAGCAAGCCGAATAAGAAAAGTATGCAAAAACAGCGTCCTATCTGTGTTCAAAAGATGGAAAAAAGTGGAATATCTCCGTAGCAACACACACTGTAAATTAAAGCAAATAAAAAGCCTTGTCCGCTTTATGTTATGCAGGTTTTGCAGGTTTGAAATTGTACTTTATTTTCACGTGTATGTTTTGATCCAGTGCAACTAATAAGTTAAGCAAGTATTCTAAAGAGAACCCTTCAATTTTTGACTTATTAATTTGAGATACTTTAGGTTGATCGATCTTTAGAGCAGCCGCTGCTTTTTTTTGTGTTCTGAATCTCTTATTTATTAGCCATGCGACAATCTTTATTAACTTCAGTTTTGTACCTTTTATATCGCCCAATTCTATCACCATGGGATAACTTAACTGTAAATCTTGCATAATAACAAACTTCCTTATAAAATTACTTTAGTTTTTCTTCTTTAAATAATACGTGCTTTCTGGCTACTGGGTCATATTTTCTAAACTCTAATTTTCTAGTAAGCTTTTTAGGGTTACGCTTTTTTACATAAAAATAACCTGTTGATTTTTCTTCACCAGTGCTTGTGGACTTAGTTGCACTACTAACTAGCTTAACAAGCAAAGAAGCATTTTTTTTTGCCATACTTATACAATAAATAAATCCTGTGTGAGTATATTATATGAAACACTAAAAGTCAACTATTTTGTATTTTTAAGCGATGTAGATTACAAACATATTGCAAAATTCTTGACAATAAGCAGTGTGTTGAGTAGCATAAAGTTAACTTCAGGACAAAAGGCAAACGGTAAATAAGTGGCAAATAATGGTAAAAGGTTACTGTTAATAGAAAATTCTATCTGCTCTGATGAGGTGAGGGTTGCCTTGTCAGTGGATAACAGGGTTGTAGAGTTTGAGCAGGAATTCAAGGAAAAAAGACAATTAAGAGGTAACATATATATTGCTCATGTAAAACGTATTGAGCCTTCTTTGCAAGCTGTATTTATTGAATATGGGAAGAACAAGCAGGGTTTTTTATCTTTTTCCGAAATATCTCCAGGTTACTTTAATATTCCAGAAAAGGAAAGGGAAGCTTTCTTTGAAAGCTGTTCAAGTGGTGATTGTATGGAGGAAGGTGACGGTGCATCGGCAAATACTTCTTCAGATTCTACAACTAGTAAAAGTATTAATGAGTCCGGTAATGGTTTTGTAAGGGAGGTATCTTTATATAGGAGATATAAATTACAAGATGTCATTTCGGTCAATCAAAAAATGTTGGTTCAGCTTACTAAAGAGGAACGAGGTAATAAAGGGGCTTCATTTACAACATATGTAACTTTAGTGGGTAGGTATTGTGTTTTCATGCCAAATTCCATGAGCAGGGGTGGCGTGTCCCGCAGAATCGAAGATGTTAATGTTAGAAAACAGTTAAAGGATATACTGAATTCAATAGAGTTACCAAAGAGGTCAGGTTTAATAATAAGGACCGTTGGTTCAGGGAAAAGTAAAAAAGAAATTGAGCAGGACTACAATTATTTATCTTCGTTGTGGCAAAATATTCAAGAAAATGTCTCTTCTATAAATGTTCCATCATTGATTTATAACGAAGCAGATCTGATTATGAAATCTATTCGTGATTTTTGTAGCAATGATGTGGAAGTTGTAATATCTGGAAAAGAAGCTTTTGAAACAGTAAGGCAGTATACCAAAAATGTATTAAAAGGTAGTAAATTGCGGTACAGATTGTATAGAGGTTTTGTTCCGATATTTACTTATTATGGAATCGAGGATCAAATTTCTGAGCTATATAGCAATAGAGTGAAATTGCCATCCGGTGGGTCTTTGATAATAACTTTAACTGAGGCATTTGTTTCAATAGATGTAAACTCAGGGAAGATGACGGGGGAAGATAGTATAGAAGAAACAGCTTATAGAACCAATATGGAAGCAGTGCCTGAAATATCAAGACAGGTAAATTTAAGAGGCTTATCAGGGTTAATAGTGGTCGATTTTATTGATATGTTGAGGTATCAGTATTGTAGAGCTGTCGAATCTGCTATTAGGCAGGCGTTCAAGGATGATAAAGCTAGAGTTCAGTTTAGCTATATAAATGATTTTGGTTTAATGGTGTTTTCAAGGCAGAGAATAAAACCAAATATACAGGAGATTAACACTACAGAGTGCTTACATTGTAAAGGGATTGGAAAAGTAAAATCAAATGAAGTAATTGTTGCATCAATACTGAGAGACTTACAACACGTTGCTAGTAGGAATCGGAATAGATCGTTTGATTTGGTAGCACATGGTTCAATTATAGCACATATTTTTAATAATAAGCGTGATACAGTTTCTACAATTGAAAGAGAGTTTAATGTTAAATTAAACGTTAATGCTGATAATAATTTGAGTATAGATGCATTCATTTTAAAACGGGGTGATGACGTTAATTTAAATGATTGTAAGCCATTGCAGAACTCTGGTTACAAGATTGAGACTAGCAATAATGAAAGAGCTGATAATTCAGGTGGATTGCAAAGCAGTTTTTGGTTAACCAAGTGGCTTTCACGTCTTTTGAGCTCTAATAGCTAACTAGAAATCCTAAATGGGACTTGTAATTGACAAGTTCTATACTTATATATTCTTACATCAGGTAATATTTATAAGGGAGTATTCATTATGGGAAGAGCAATAGGCATAGATCTTGGAACAACAAATTCTTGTGTTGCGATAGATAAAAATGTAATAGAAAATAAAGAAGGGGCAAGAACTACTCCATCTATAGTTGCATTTACTTCATCAGGAGAAAGGCTGATTGGGGCTCCTGCAAAAAGACAAGCAACTACCAATGCAAGTAATACTTTTTTTGCTACTAAAAGATTAATAGGCCGTCAGCACGGTGACCCTGAAATGAAAAATCTAAATGTGCCATATAAAGTGTTTGCGGCAAAAAATGGCGATGCTTGGGTTAAGACAACAGATGGTAAAGAATACTCCCCTAGTCAAATTGGTGCTTTTATACTACAAAACATGAAAGAAGCAGCAGAAGCTTATCTAGGAGAAGAAGTGAAGGATGCTGTAATAACAGTGCCAGCATACTTCAATGATTCTCAGCGTCAAGCAACAAAAGATGCAGGGAAAATTGCTGGATTAAATGTACTCAGAATAATTAACGAACCGACTGCTGCAGCTCTTGCTTATGGTCTTGATAAGAGACATGGACACACAATAGTGGTGTATGACCTTGGTGGTGGTACATTTGATGTTTCAATACTTGAAATAGGTGACGGAGTTTTTGAGGTAAAGGCTACAAATGGTGATACTCATCTTGGAGGTGAAGACTTCGACAATGCAGTGGTGAGTTATTTACTAGATGAATTCAAAAAAAGCAATGGCATTGACTTGAAAAATGATCCAATGGCTATGCAAAGAATCAAAGAAGCTGCGGAAAAAGCGAAGATTGAATTATCAAGTGCAATGGAAACGGAAATAAATCTACCGTTTATTACGGCTGATGCAAGTGGTCCAAAGCACTTAAATATGAAATTAACAAGGGCGAAACTTGAAAGCTTAGTAAACGATTTAATCGAAAGGACTATGGCTCCTTGTAAAAAAGCTCTTGAGGATGCTGGTCTGCCTGCTAGTCAAATTGGTGAAGTGGTTCTTGTTGGTGGCATGACTCGTATGCCAAAAGTAATAGAGAAAGTTAAAGAATTCTTTGGTAAAGATCCACATAGAGGGGTAAACCCAGATGAAGTTGTGGCAATTGGAGCTGCAATACAGGCGGGGATCATTCAAGGTGATATAAGAGATGTGTTATTGCTTGACGTGACCCCACTTTCTCTTGGTATTGAAACTTTAGGAGGGGTGTTCACTCCACTTATTGAGCGCAATACTACGATTCCTACTAAAAAATCTCAGGTGTTTTCAACTGCAGAAGATAACCAAACAGCTGTTACCATTAAGGTGCATCAAGGTGAAAGAAAATTGGCAATTGATAATAAACTGCTTGGCCAATTTAGTTTGGAAGGAATACCACCTGCTCCTCGTGGAGTCCCTCAAATCGAAGTTACGTTCGATATAGATGCAAATGGAATAGTGCATGTTTCTGCAAGAGATAAAGCTACTGGGAAAGAGCAGAAAATACGTATTCAGTCTTCGGGTGGTCTGTCTAATGATGAAATAAATCGCATGGTAAAAGAAGCTGAAGAAAAGGCACAAGAAGATGAGAAACGTAAGAAATTCATTGAAGCGAAGAACCAGGCAGACAGCTTAGTTCATTCTACAGAGAAGTCTCTAAGAGAATATGATGATAAAGTTTCACCAGAAGATAAATCTGCCATTAAAAATGCGGTGAATGATTTAAAAGAAGCTAGCAAATCTAATAACATTGATGACACTGATTCAATACAGCGGAAAATTACTAATCTCTCTCAATTATCTATGAAACTTGGAGAAGCTATGTATAAAGAATCTCAACAAAGCAGTGCTGAGAGTGGCTTTTCGTCAGAAGGAAATCTACATGACAAGGAAGAAAAAGTAGTAGATTCTGATTACCAGGATGTAAATAATAAAAAAGAGAATAAGTAGTTGGCGTACTCCTCTCTTATCATTCTGTCGCGTAACGCTAAAGTCTAGAAAAAAAGGAATATGGACCCAAGTAGTCACGCTGCTTGGATACCAGGAGCTATGTATGGATATCATTAAGGCAATAGAAGAAAAAATACGCAATGCAATAAATGTAGTTGATATTAACATCGTTAATGAGTCTATAAAACATACGGATCACTATTTTTCTTCGCCTTCAACATTACCTTCACACGTTGAATTAATATTAATATCTGAGGACTTCGTTGGAATGAGCGCTCTAAAGAGGCACAAATTGATTTATAAATTGTTGAAGAGTGAGATAGAGCGTGTACATGCAATTTCCCTTCAATTGTATACGCAAAGTGAATACAATTTGAAAAATAAAACAATAAAAGCGTGAAAGAAGAATCTTTGTTGGTTAAAGCAGGAAGAAAATACAATGACTATAAAGGTTCTATGAACCCGCCAATTTATCATTCTTCTACCATACTGTTTCCTACTTACAAGGATTACTTAAATGCAGCAAATGGGGAAAGTGTATACGATGTAATTAACGATGGCGTTGCGAGGGATTATAGTTACGGTAGTGTTGGTACTCCTACTGTTCACTACCTTTCAAACGCGCTTGCTGAAATTGAGGGCAGAGGACAAGCATTAATTTATCCTTCTGGGTTGTTTGCACTTACTTTTGCTATTTTGACTTTTACTAAAGCAGGTTCACATGTTCTGATTCAAGATAATAGTTACTACCGACTTAGGAGATTTGCTGAAAATGAGCTGCCGAAAAGGGGAATAGAAATGACTTTTTACGATCCAACACAGGACATAGCTGATTTGATTCAAAGTAACACTTCACTCATCATGATCGAAACTCCTGGCTCTGTAACATTTGAAGTTTCAAATATAGAACACATAGTAAAAATTGCTAAGAAACACGGGATCGTAACCGTTTGCGATAATTCATGGGCCACTCCTTTATTATTTAAGCCTTTCGACTATGGAATTGATGTTGCGCTGTATGCAGTTACAAAGTATCTAGCCGGTCATTCGGATTTATTGATGGGAGCTATTGTTGCTGAAGGAAAAATTTTTAAGTTGCTTTATGAGAATTGTAAGAACTACGGAGTCACTGTTCAATCACACGATTGTTATCTTGCACATAGGGGACTTAGAACATTGCATACACGCATGAAGAGGCATCAAAGCACAGCAATGGTAGTGGCAAAATGGCTGGAGAAACATCCAAAAATCAGAAAAGTCTTATATCCAGCGCTTCCTTCTCATCCTCAGCATAAGCTATGGAGAAGTTACTTCAAAGGAGCAAGTGGTGTGTTCAGTGTAATATTAGATAAAGAATATTCATGTGAGGAACTAAGCTGCATGGTTGATCAAATGGAAGTTTTTGGTATCGGTGCTTCTTGGGGAGGGTGTGATAGTTTAATATTACCAATAGATCGTAAATCTATGTCAAGATCTGTAATGAACTCAGATTATGGTGGAAGTTTCGTGCGAATATTTTGTGGGCTAGAGGATTCTGAAGATTTAATTTCTGATTTGAATGCTGCATTATCAAGATTACCATGTTTAAATGCCAAAAATGATGAAGTAGAATGTGAGACTAAGAGAGTTACTGCATAACATTATTGACGTCAACTTTGATGTTAAAATCAAGGGCGTCACGTGTAACCCCAAGAGGATCAAGAAAGGTTATCTTTTTGTTTATGTGTCAGAGGAACATGAGAAATGTGTGAACGGCATAATAGGAGCTTCAGTGATAATAGCAAACTTTGCAGTACATGACGCTGGAATCTACATTTTCCATCCAAACCCTCAAGAAATATACAGCGAAATAGTTAGCAGGTTTTATCAATTCAAACAGCCAAAATATGTTGCTGCTGTAACAGGTACAAATGGCAAGACTTCGGTGGTAGAGTTTTGCCGCCAGATCTGGCAAAATGTAGGTTATAATGCTGCATCCATTGGAACGCTCGGAACATGTATCAATAATAATAGAAAAGATAATAGCCTTACCACTCCAGGTGCAGAGGACCTTTATGCAACATTACGTGATATAAACAATAAAAGCATAGAGCACTTAGTGTTAGAGGCTTCAAGCCATGGGATTGACCAATGCAGAATTCATGGACTTAGGCTCACTGCTGCAGCTTTTACAAATTTCTCGCAGGATCATTTGGATTACCATAAGAACATCGATGAATATTTTGAGGCTAAGAAAAGGTTGTTTTATGAGGTACTGCCAAAAGAAAAAACAGCAATTTTAAATGCGGATATAGATGAGTACTATGAATTGCTCAAGATAGCTAAAGAATGTAGCAACAAAGTTGTAACTTATGGAAAAATAGCTTCTAATATTGCTTTAATAAAGCAAATACCAACTCAAAGTGGTCAACACCTGACAATTAAAATTGGTGGTGAAATTTATGACACGTTTTTTCCAGTTCTAGGGCAATTTCAGGCGTATAATTTACTATGTGCTATCGGCATAGTTATCTCATCTGGGGTGGAGGGAATATATATAGACAAACTCGTTTCTCTGCCAGGGAGAATGGAAAAAGTAAAACCTTTTGCATTTGTGGATTATGCACACACTCCAGGTGCACTTAAGCAAGCTCTTTTGTCTTTAAAATGGCACTTCAACAAAAAAATAATTCTAGTTTTTGGTTGTGGTGGAAATCGTGATCAGAAAAAACGTGCAGAAATGGGTAAGATAGCGCAAATGTATGCGGATAGAGTGGTAGTCACAGATGATAATCCGCGTAATGAAGATCCAGCAAAAATTCGTCATGATATTTTACTATATTGTTCTGATGCACTGGAGATAGGGGATAGAAAAGAAGCTATAGAGAAAGGTATAGATATTGCTTATAACGAAGGTATGATTCTGCTGGTTGCAGGAAAAGGACACGAAAGATCCCAGACCGTGAGTGGCCAGACTTTTGCATTCAATGATGTTGGAATTATTAAAAATCATGCCTTAACATACTGATTTTCACACCGTTCTTGCAAGTCAGCACTCTCACTTCCCTTGCACCAGAATTAAAAAATTCCTAAGAGCAAGACCTTACGGTTATTCCAGTTGTCACCACGTCATCAACCAATACCATGATTTTTTATTCTTGATGATTTCCTTGTTGCTGTTTTAAAGGCCCTTTTTAAGTTTTTCTCACGCTGTTCTAGTGAAAGACCAGCTTGAGGTGTGGTGTGGAGAGGACACTTTATTGCAAAGGATGTGTAAAATAAGTTGGATAACCTGCTGAGTTTCTTTGCAAGTGATGCCGCTTGATTGTATTTACGTTTAAATAAGCGTATTTTATGCAGCGATATGGGAATTATTACCTCTGCATTTTTGAAGTATATCTTTACTAACTTGATACATCCACTTTGCATAGACTTTCACATAATTTAAATTGTTAAAAATTTTAAAATTTATAATCATATTTTTACTATGTTGGTCATAAGCAAAAGCTAATCTTAACATTTTAAACAGTGGAGAGTTAGTAATACACTTATTGCACGTATAAATGTTGTCCGAAATTACTGTGCCACAAACATTGCGGTAATGTTTGGTTAAAAAGTTGATTTTTTTGTTATATTCATCACACAGATCATGATTTTTATCGATTATGCATTCACAACTCACACGTACGTTTGGAAAGATGAGATTTACTGCTTTTTCCAGTAGTAAAAGACCCACATTTTCGACTATTTAAGTCTAAAAAACGTATACGATAGCGTTATTTCACTTAAATCTTTCGTGCTGTTGTCATGCATTATCTCAGGGTCTATGTAAAAGGATACGGGCATCGCTGCTTTTTGTTTTGGCAGTAACATTTGTTCCTCAAAGCAAAAACATGCAACTTTATTGAAATACTTGCCTGCTTTGAAAGGCGTGACATTATACACTGCCATTCCAAACGAAGACTGATCAGATAAATTTTTTGCGTAATAAAATGCTAAACTTTGTTCACCTATGTTTGTATCAATGTAATTAGTTTCTGGGTTAAATTCCCAAGGTAAATCTGGCATTACATCAGCGTTAAAATAGACTCTAATTTTTTGGTTAGTTATATTTGCTGTTGTGTTGGTTACTTTTCTCGTTGTGCCACCATATCCGGTAGCTTTACAGAAAATGCTATATAGTGGTACCGATGCATATGCAAGACATAGCATCAATATCACTAAAGATATTAAAAAGAAAACTATAGAACTTTTGATGTTTTTCCTTAAAAAGGAGAGCATCTAGTCCCTATTACTAAACAGGTTAAGTAACCTAAGTAGATTGAGGAATATATTGATGAAGTCAAAGTAAAGGTTAGTTGCACCAAGTATGGATAACTTAGTTGCTGCAATTTCTGAACCATCGTTATACCTATAATAAATATCCTTGATTCTCTGAGCATCGTATGCAGTCAGTAAGGTAAATACTATTACTGATATGAATGATATTGCAAAGTAGAGAGGACTGCTTCCAAGAAATAAGTTTACTATTGATGCAGTAATTAGTCCCCAAATTCCCATAATTAAGAAAGAACACATATTTGTTAGATCTCTTTTTGTGATATTGCCATATAAAGCCATAGAGCCAAACATAATGGATGTGATAAAGAATGCTCTTGCTATGTTTTCCGCAGTATAAATTATGAAGATATGAGATAAGGAAAGCCCCATTAGAACTGAAAACAGGAAAAACACAGTAACTGTAGACTGGGCACTTAGGTGTTGAAGCCTATAGGACATGTAAAACACTAATGCAATTGGAGAAAACATTACCACAAACAGCAGAACAGGATTAGAATAAATTACCTGAAAAAGACCAGAAAATACCGTTAGGAACGCAACAAGCCCAGTAACACCCAAAGCTAAAGCCATATAGTTATATACTTTGATTAGGTAACCCCTAAGCCCAGCACTATAATAAACACCCTGAGAACGAATATCTTGTTCATTTTTCATGTAAGACATAAATATAACTCCTTTTATCTCTTAGTAAGATTATAATACAAAACTACATCTTTATCAAGCATAAAATTACTTTTTATTGCAATTAATGTACAGTTATTTTTGTTCTAATGTAAATAGAATATAGTCCTATTGCCGCTGCATTCGAAACATTTAAGCTGTCAATTGCGTTTGACATTGGGATTTTTACAAGATAGTCACAATTTTCTCTAACTAACCGCCGCATCCCTTTCTTTTCAGAACCAAAGATAATCGCTATTTTTTTTCCAAAGCTTTTTATTTCGTCTACATTCTCTTTTGCATTGCCATTAAACCCGTAACACCAGTAGCCAACTTTTTTTAAATATTCCATAGTTTTTACTATGTTTATGACATGTATTAACGGAACAATATCTAATGCTCCGCTTGCCGCTTTTGCGATAGATGCGTTTTCGTTTGGTGAATGGTTGTATGGTAAAACCACTGCATCAACATTAAAACAAGCTGATGTTCTAAGAATTGACCCTATATTGTATGTGTTAGTGACTTGATCTAAAATTACTATAGTAGAGCTATCGCTTGAGTTTGTTATTTCTTCAATGCTTAAGCTCTGAAGAATAGGAGCAACTTTTAAAGCAACTCCTTGATGGTTAGCATCTTTGGACAAAATATTATTAAGTGTTTTGTTTTCTACTAACTGGACTTTAACGCCTTTGCTATCTATATATTGCATAATTTCTTTTTCATGCTCTTCGTAGAAGTTCTCTGTTGTTAGCAGTTCTATACACTGCCTGTTTTTGTTCTTCAATGCTGACATGCAGGCATGCTTTCCATATAGCCAAAAATTCTCATTAGCTTTTAACGATTTCATCATATTATTGAAGATCGTAAAATAAACGATATTTTACTATATTTAGATATTGTTGTAAAATTATACAATTCAATTAATGCATTTATGTCAGGTGATGAGTTAGACTGGCGAGAAAATATTAAGCCAATAAAATCTGAGAAGGTTACTTTAAAGGTTGATCATAAAGTAAATGTAAAGCCTGTGGCTAATAAAGGTACTTTTAACTTACGAGAAAATTTCCTTGATGCCAACGATGTTAGCTTATCATTTTGTCTTGACTACAATACAAAATCAAAGGTTGATAGGGGTAAATATTCTATAAGCGATAAACTTGATTTGCACGGCTATAATATAGAGGATGCTTACTGTAAATTGATAGATTTTATTATTAGAAATTATCGTGCAGGGAATAGATGCTTATTGATAATTACGGGGCACGGTAGTGCAACAGGTAAAATGGATACTATAAAGAATAACTTAAATAAGTGGTTAAATGATACTAAAATTCAGCACATGATTCTGTATTATCAGCAAGCTACGAAAAAACATGGTGGTAAAGGGGCTTTTTATGTTTTGCTAAGAAGGAATAGAGGCTTTAAGCCTGTTGTTTAGCCTTCTTATGCAAGAAGGCTTGGTGTTTTTTGTAATGATGCGGTTCAGTTGCTCTTAAATTACTTTAGTCATAAATGTTTAAAAATTTACTAAGTAAGAAAAAAGGCAAAAAAATCCCTGGCCATTGTTTATTTTCAGTATTGCGTTTTTATGCTTTAAACGCTGCAATTTAGCTGCTTTTAAATGCAACTAGTCTAAGCTATAATATTTAAGAAATTTACCAGGAAAAAAAAAGATAACAAAACCCCGAGGTAGCTAGTTATTCCACTCTTCGCTTTAAAATCCGACGTTAGTTTTAATAAAGACATGCAGTGCACATAGTACGAAAAATTAAACAATAGTGCACCAAATACAAGTTTCCTTGTCATTTTAACCTGCACAAATTGGGAAGTTAAACAAATAGCTTCAATGCTACGATAAGGGAGGTGGAGGAATTGTCAAATAGTTTTTTTTGTTTCTATAGCCCCATAGCGTGGCGTATAAAGTGTTTTTTGAGGAAACTTGAATTTTCAACTACCATTAAACTGAGATTTCTCAGTATTTTAGCAAAGAATACTCTGTTAGAAAATATCCTATTTAATCCATCAGTTGTAAGCGCCATGGTAAAATTATCAAAGCATCTATCGCGTAAAATTTTCTTTAGCAGATAATTACTGCCAACATCAATACCAGCCGTTTTTGCAGCAATTATGTGTCTTATAACACTTTCTACGTCTCTAATTCCAAGATTAAGTCCCTGTCCTGCAACTGGATGGATCGAATGCGCTGCATCGCCAATAAGCAAAACTCTGCCTTTATGCAGCTTTTTTGCAAAAGCAAAGCTTAAAGGATAAAGTTTTCTTTCACCTTCTAATTTTATTCCTTCTAAGTAAGAACCGGATCTTTTTTTAAGTTCTGCAATAAACTCCTCTTCAGATAAGCTCATCAGCATTTTTGAGATTTTAGATTTTTCTGTCCAAACTATTGAAGAAGTATAACCGCCCTTCGTTGGCAGAATCGCAAATGGACCACCGGGAAAAAATCGTTCCACAGCTAAGTTTTGATGGTGCAGTTCATGCTCTACATTAAATACCATACTATCTTGCTTATAATCAAATTTTATTACTGGTATAGAAAGTAACTCCGGTAGTTTGGAGTTTTTACCTTCAGCGCAGATAAGTAGCGATGATATTAATTGCCGATTATCGTCAAGAGTAACTTCCACAAATCCCGAATCATAAGCAATTGTTTTATAAGAGTGCGGAGAGTATATATTCAGTTTATTCAAAAAATTATTGTTGATTGCATTCCATATGTTAGCGTTATTGATAACATAGCCCATTGGCTCTTCCCCGACCATTTTATGATCATAGTGCACAGTAACTGGACTATTTCCATCTAGTATGCATATATCAAGTATTGGTTCAGCTTTGCTCTCTATCAACTGCCAAATCCCTAATTTTTCCAGTATTTTTTTTGACCCCTGAGAAATAGCAAATGCTCGATTGTCATCAATTACGCGCGGTAAGCTATTTTTCTCAATCACAGCTACAGACATAGAGTCATTGCTTAAGCCAATAGCAGTAATAAGACCAAGCAACCCACCACCTGAAATGATTACATTATAATTCATTTTATTCACACTAACCCTAAAACTACATTTTACCTATTTTTAAAATAGTTTTAATAGTCTTTATAGACTATTTAAAAAAGACTCAACATCTTTAGCAATGTCTTCATAAATCCCTGCTAAACCTTCACTTAGCATTAAAGGATTTCCACAATCAGAAGCATGGCATATTTGTGGATCTAAAGGAACTTTGCCTAAGAGTTTGATTCCTAATTCTTCGGACATTTTTTTCGTGCCATCTTTTCCAAATATATATATTTTTGAGTTGTCTTGAGTAAAATAGCTCATATTTTCCATGATACCAACAATCGGCACGCTAAGCTTTGTAAACATATCGTAAATTTTATAAGCTTCGATTAGAGCAAGCTCCTGTGGAGTTGAGACTATTATCGCCCCAGTTAAGTTAAAATTCTCCATCAGACTTAAATGCACATCGCCAGTTCCAGGTGGAGTATCAACTATCAAATACTCTATATCGGACCATCTTGTTCCCATTAGCAAATTGTGAAGTGCTTTTGTGATCATAGGTCCACGCCATATTATTGCACGACTTTTATCGATAAAATAGCCGATTGAAATAGTATGCAGCCCGTACTTCTCTATAGGCATTGCTTTACCATCATATATCTTTGGCTTTAATTCCTCAACACCAAGCATTTTGGGAATCGAAGGACCATATATATCTGCATCAACTAGTGCAACTTTGTGCTTTAATTTTGCCAATGAAAAGGCGAGATTTAGTGCAACTGTAGATTTACCCACACCCCCTTTACCAGAGGCAACAGCAATTATATTCTTCACTCCCTTGATATGTAATTTAGCTCTTTGTTGTTCAGCTTGCTTCTGACCAGTAAAAACCACTGTCACTTTCCCTACTCCCGGTATAGCTTTAACAGCTTTTTTGCAATTTCTTCTCAATCCTTCATTTGCTTGTATGTTACCAGAAATCTCAAGCGCAAAACCAACATCCCTGCCCTTAATAACAATCGAAGATATTATGCCAAGAGCGATTACATTTTTACCACTTT
>NZ_JACZHU010000148.1:0-839 GCF_020278605.1 Wolbachia endosymbiont of Mansonella perstans
TACTTTAGCAATAAATACTTAAAATTTGCCAAGTGAGAAAAAAAGGCAAAAGAAACCCCGTTAGCTAGTTATTCACTATCTATCTTTTAAATTGGCATTTTTTTATTGTCTTAGACGTCTTAATAAACGCATTTTAGCTTGTATTAAGTAAAAACCTTGAAAATTTACAAAGACATGAGGTGCACATAGTACAAAAAGTTAAACAACAGTACGCCAAATACATTGAGTTTTTTTGTTGTTTTACCTGTATGGACTGAAGATAAATAATAGCTTCAGTGCTGTGATTAAGGGTAATGGTAAAAGTTGTCAAGTAGTTTTTTTCGTTTCTATTGGATGATGTTATAACTTTTATAGGGAGAGGCCGGGACCGGAATTGAACCGGTATAAAAGGATTTGCAGTCCTCCGCATAAGCCATTCTGCCACCCAGCCATGTTTTTTTTACGTGTAGATATTCATGATATCTTTTAGCATAGATAAAGCTTCTTCTCTTTTTCGCTGAAAGGTGTTGCGCCCAATGATTGAACCACTACCACCTCCTTGCTTAATTTCTTTTGCCTCATTGCGTATGTCATTCATCGACTTCGACTCGCCACCAGAAAAAACTACTATTCTTTTTCCTGCAAAGCAAGATTTCTTGACATATTCAATTCTTTTGAATAACGGCTCAATATTTTCCACTTCTATTTTTTCTTTTTCCAATTGGTTAGTAGGGAGTTTTACTTTTATTATGTTAGCACCAAGCAAAGCTGCTATGTGCGCAGCATAAGCAATAACATCAACTGCTGTTTCACCTTCTTTGGAAATTCCCTCGCCTCGTGGGTAAGACCATAGCACTACT
>NZ_JACZHU010000009.1:0-18606 GCF_020278605.1 Wolbachia endosymbiont of Mansonella perstans
CCTAGTATCAAGTACTGGAATGACGAAAAAAGGCTACTTGGATAACAAGAAGAGGGCTAATAGAATACACCTTATTAGGATACTTGGGTAACGTAGATACTGGGATGACACCATTCTTGACCAACAAATGGTACCTTTAATTTGTCCTACTACCATTGGGGTTTTATATAAGATCTCAAAAGAGGACTATAGGTATTAGTTGTATTGCTGGAATAAATTTTAGTAAAACTGCTATGTAAGTAATCTGCTGCTTATGAATTTCCTATCAGCAAAGAGATACACGGATATTATTTAAATAATGCCCGTGCGCTTTTAGAAGGAGTATATAGCACGTGTGCTAAGTAGCACTACGTGCATA
Source organism: Wolbachia endosymbiont of Mansonella perstans (assembly GCF_020278605.1). Taxonomy (NCBI): domain Bacteria; kingdom Pseudomonadati; phylum Pseudomonadota; class Alphaproteobacteria; order Rickettsiales; family Anaplasmataceae; genus Wolbachia; species Wolbachia endosymbiont of Mansonella perstans. The sequence goes on from NZ_JACZHU010000009.1 coordinate 359, forward strand.
TATAAGTTGTTTAAAACAATCTTTTTAAACAAGCCCTAATACATCACAAGGATTGTGATATGCATCATAATAGTTATGACATGAGTTAAAATGATTATGACATGAATTAACAGCATAGGGCATATGTGCAGGCATACAAGGTGTATGCGCTGGAAAAACTGGTGCTGATAAATGAGAAGTCACATATTGTTGTTGTAGTAAAAACCACGAGTGTAAATCATAATAGTCCTTTAAAAAATAATATTAAATTATTATAAGTTAAATGATTAAAAATTAACAATTTTATTCTAAACTCAGCATAACAACTAACTTAGTTCTTCTTTTTACTAATACAATATTCATACCTATTGTATTTTCACCAATTTTGCATATAGTCCATCTTTGTTTATTAGAGAGTCATGAGTTCCTACTTCTTCTATTTCTCCGTGATTAATCACTATAATTTTGTCAGTTTTGAGTGCGGTTGATAGCCTGTGTGTGATTATGATCGTTGTTCTGTTTTGCATTAATTTGCTCAGTGCTTTTTGTACGAAGTTTTCACTTTTGTAATCAAGGGCAGAGGTTGCCTCATCCAGCACTAAGACTTGGGGATTTTTGAGTATGGCTCTCGCTATTATAATACGTTGCTTTTGTCCTTCAGAAAGTTTTAATCCTCTTTTCCCTACAAATGTGTCAAACTTATCGGGCAACCTGTCAATAAATTCCATCGCATAAGCACTGATGGCTGCTTGTCTCACTTCCTCATATTCAGCATCTGGCTTGCCGTACAATATATTCTCCATTATTGAACAAGAAAATATCATGTGATCTTGCGGCACTAAACCAAATAATGACCTGAGACTACTTAACGCAATCGACTTAATATTATGCCCATCGATAGTAATGCTGCCTTTGTTTGGATCATAAAAACGGAGCAGAAGCTTTAAAATGGTGCTCTTACCACTGCCAGATGGTCCAACAATTGACACTGCTTGGCCCGCCTCTATGGAAAATGATACGTTACTTAACGCTGGCTTACCAGGCCGAGATTCATAAAAAAAAGTTATGCCGTTAAACGAAATTTCTTTTTGAACACTACAAATTTTTATAGGATCATCAGCATCTGCTATAGAGCTTTTCATATTCTTAAATTCAAATAAACGTTCTACTATCCCAAGACCACGTTGCAAATCACTAATATTATCGCTCAGATTATTTACAGCTCCTGCTGCAAGTGCTGAATAAAACACAAATGAAGATAGCTCCCCAATAGTTATATTATCACTTAAGACTTCTTTAATACCAAAAAAGATTAAAACGACCAGTGAACCTATCACATATGAGATAACCAAGGTTACCAAAATAGCGCGCAAGAGTATCAATCTTATGTATGATTTCGATACTGAGTTTAGATGTTCCTTAAAACGGATTTTCTCATTTTCCTCTAATATAAACGACTTGATAGTTACTATAGATCTGAAATTTTCTTCACTAAGTGATGCAAGCTCACTCAGCTTACTTTGGGCAAAACGTGCATGATTGCGCACTTTTTTCCCAAGAGAAGTCATGATAATAAGTAGTATGGGTATTATCGCGGCCGCGTATGCAGTTAGATGCAGATTTGTATATAACAACATGGCAACACTACCAATCAAAATTACAAAATTTCGCAATATGGTGAGTAAGCTGCTATTTATTATAGATTGCAACACAGAGGTATCAGTAATTAGTGCTGAGATGACGTCTTGAACACCAGTGTTCTCAAAGAAACTTGGTTGCAAGTCGGTAACATTGCTATATAAGTCATATCTTATTCTTGCAATAACTTTTTCGCTGCCAATGCCAATGAAATACAATCTAATGAACGCAGTAAGAGAAACAGATAAAACTACAAATATTATAACTACCAGTTTAGTAGTAAAATCGTGTTCTGTGCCAGAATCAATTATGCTGCTCAAACCTCTACCGAAAAGGAGAATTGTTAAAGCTGAAAATAAAACTGCAATAAAAGCTATAATGAAATAATGTAGACTGGGCTTTATGTAGTAAAATAATTGCCTAATATTAGATCGCATCTTATTTCGAAATCTCTAAGGCTAAGTATATGGATTTTAGTGTCAGGAGAAAGGAAAAAGGTATGGCTTTAGGTCTACTGATCGTATGAATGTTGTGATTCAACTCACAAAAAAGGCCAGTAAAACTGGAAAATATTTTGGAATAACACCCTTCTGATAGTCTTACTCTGCCATAATCTTTCTTTCTTTTAGCAAGTTTTGCAGCTCACCTTTTTCATACATCTCGCGAACGATGTCACAGCCGCCAATAAACTCTTTCTTTATATATAACTGTGGAATTGTTGGCCAATCAGAAAACTTTTTTATGGACTGACGTATTTCATCATTTTCTAGCACGTTGACGCATTTAAACTTTACATTCAAGTTTTTGAGAATTGACACGACGAGTCCAGAAAATCCGCATTGAGGAAAGTCAGAAGTGCCTTTCATATAGAGCACCACATCACTTTCTGCTATATCCTTTTTTATTTGTTCAAAATTGTTCATAAGTTCACCTTAATTCTAAGCACTAGTTTCTAACTGCAACGCATGTATAGACTGGCCTGCTAATGCCTTATATACCATTCTATGCTGCTCTATCCTTGTCTTTCCAAGAAAGCACTTGGAGGTTATTTTCAAATGATAGTGATCATTATCTCCAGCAAGATCATTAATCTCTATATCGGCACCTGGAAATGATTGTTTGATGGGTTTCTCTAATTCATGAATTGCGATAACCATTAATTTACTTTAAATTACAATACTTTTATTATAAATCTAAAATTACTTTGCACAACTGAATTATCATGAAGACAATGAATTCAACGTGCTGAGAGCACTCGCAAGACGAGATTCTAATTGATTTTCATATTTACTCCAATCTTGTATTGCTTTTTTAGCAACACCTGAATGCACTGCGGCTTTTGCAACGGCAGGAGAAACTATCGAAATCAATCTTGGGTCAAATGGAGTAGGTATTATGTATTCACATCCATAGCTCATTTTACGACCACCGTAAGCTGCAGATATCTCATCAGGTACCGGCTCACGAGCAAGCTTTGCTATTGCATTTGCAGCTGCAATTTTCATTTCGTCATTTATTGTTGTTGCACGTACATCAAGCACTCCTCTGAATATATAAGGGAATCCCATCACGTTATTGATTTGGTTGTTGTAATCTGATCTACCAGTTGCGATTATTGCATCTGGTCTTACGGATTTCGCAAACTCAGGCCTTACTTCTGGATCAGGGTTAGCAAGAGCAAAAATAATCGGATCTTTACCCATGCTCTTCAGCATCTCTTCGCTTAGCACATTCTTTGCAGATAGCCCGATAAATACGTCAGCACCTTTTATTGTATCAAGTAGAGAACGTTCTTTGGTGTCAGTTGCATGTCTTTCCTTCCACTCATTCATATCCTCTTTTCTGCCTCTATATATTACCCCTTGTTTATCACACAGCACTATGTTTTTAGCGCCCATGGACCTCAGTATTTCCAAACATGCAATACCTGCTGCTCCAGCGCCATTCATGATGATCTTAACGTCTTCTAATTTCTTTCCTGCAATATCAAGAGCATTTTCTATGCCAGCTGCAACAACCACTGCAGTCCCATGTTGATCGTCGTGAAATACTGAAATGTCCATCAATTCACCTAGACGCTTTTCTATTATGAAACAATCGGGAGACTTTATATCCTCTAAATTTATCCCTCCCCAACTCGGTCCAAGATATCTTACCACGTTGATGAAATCTTCCACATTTTCTGTGCCAACTTCTATATCAATTGCATCGATGTCAGCAAAACGTTTGAATAAAACAGCTTTGCCTTCCATAACAGGTTTTGAAGCAAGAGGCCCGATGTTGCCAAGTCCAAGCACTGCAGTGCCATTTGAAATAACAGCAACACAGTTGCTCTTTGCCGTATAATCATAAACCAGATCAGAGTTTTTAGCTATTTCAAGACATGGAGCTGCAACTCCAGGGGAATAAGCAAGTGACAAGTCATACTGGGTAGATAAGGGCTTTGTTGGCAAGATAGATATTTTACCAGGATTACCGCCTCCACTGTGATACTTAAGCGCTTCTTGTTTTGTAGTATAATCTAAATCGTCATTCATTATTATATCTTGAGCTCATAATTTTTAAGCATATGGAATTTTTATAAATATTCAATTGTAAACTATTAGCTTGTGAGTTGCACTTTACTCCTGTATAAGTTTGCCATACCGCACTAAAGTTACATTGCATGTTAAAAAAAAACTTGCCTAATTTACTGACAATCTCTCGTGCGCTTGCAGTACCAGCAATAATATTAAGTTTTTATATAGAAAACAAATATGCAAACTCGATAACAATATCAATCTTTATATTTGCATGCATTACAGATTTTTTTGATGGTTACCTAGCACGTACGTGGAAAGTCCAATCAAAATTTGGCAGGCTATTTGATCCAATTGCTGATAAATTAATAGTGGTTTCAACAATAATGATGCTGGTTTATAAGCATAAGATCAATGATTATACGATAATACCATCAATCATCATCGTTTGTCGGGAGATATTAGTTTCTGGTTTGCGGGAGTTTCTGACCGCTACAAACGTTAGCTTACCTGTGAGCAAAGCTGGAAAAATTAAAACATTTCTGCAGATGCTTGCTGTAGTAGTACTAACAATAGACGACTACGAAATAACTCAATATATAGGTACAATTTGTCTTTGGGTTGCAGCCATTATAACTATGTGGTCAGGCTACAATTACGTCATAGCCGGCATCAAACAGATTGACTGAATTCCTTGAGAAACAATTAATATACAAATAGCTAAGATTTCAATAAAGTTGACTAAGTAATTGAAATCATATATAATATACTAGTCCATAAGTTAGTTGGGTTTATATGACTAGTGTTACAAATAACCCTGATACCAAGTATTCTGAAAGACTAAAAGGTAAAAAAGATTCTGAAATGGAGGATTTTTGGGCTATAATTGAAGAAGAAACAAAAAAAATGGAGAAGCTCGAACAAAAATTATTAACACTGAAAAAAAGAGAGCTATATAGGCAACACGTATCATTGGCAATAATGGCCCCATTTGCATTACTGATGGCTATTGAGTTGGAAAAAACATGCAGCGTTCAGGTATTGCTTGGTGTTATAAGTGGTTCACTAAGCCACGCTATATTACCTTTCACAGCTTTATCTCTTATTTGTACGCTATATTTAATTTATAATAATAAAAAGATAGTTCAAAAGGAACAGGAATTGAAGGATCTTGAAAATGGCAAAGTGGCAGAAAAAGAGAAGAGAGATGTTCCTCATACTGTTGATAATTACCTTAATTACGCTGATGCCGCTTTAATTACATTAGTTATTGTAGCTAGTATAGTTAGCGAAGCACTGGAACAAGGAATAATAGAAGACGTAGCCCTTTCAATTTCGAGCTTACTTTACTTTGTAGCAAACGCTAATTTCTTCTATCGTGAGTACAAGAAGAGCAAAGAACATGAGGTAGACAAAGAGCAAGAAAATTCCAACCTTGATGAAAAATCTAAGAAAAAGACTAACAATATGTCTGCTGCTAGTTTAATATTTGCTGGTTCTTCTATAATGTTAATAAGGAGAATAATGTTAATAACATTAGCATCATTCTTACATCCTGTTGTTGGACCCGCTTTAGGTTTAGTAGGCATCACTCTTTTGATGGCAGGAAGTGAACTAATCACACACCTTTATAAGAGAGAGTTAAAGAATGTAGAAGTTGGAAAAGGTATAAAAGGCACTGGAAAAGGTACAGCAGGTGCTATTGCAAGCAATGTAGACAGAAGAGATAGTACAAACCAAGAAGCAACTGTTTGCATAACCTACACTAAGCAAAAAAAGGCAAAGAAACCTCACAATAGCCTTAGCTTTACGATCTAATGTTAAAAACCAAAGGCGCCATCTGATTTTTTAAGCTAACGATATGCGTAATTCAGAATTGTAAATATGATGAACCCCCTATAAAGAAAGATCTAGCAGAAATGTAGCACAAATACGACAGAAATTAATCATGTATGTGTACCTACACACACTGAAGAAGATACATTATACTTTTTACTGAATTTTATTGCTTATTGGAAAAGCTTGCAAGCGAAGATAGATTTTCGGGCCCTAAAGCACCTTAACTCTTAGTGTAGTAGAGCTGTAAAAATGTGTCAAGCAACTTTTGTAGACCCGTTTCTATGGCTTAAAAAAAACTGGATTCTAGCATTATGCGCTGGCATCCAGAGAAAAGAAATAAGCTACTTAAGCGGTAGAGTTTTAAGAGGAAAGTTACTTTTATTCAGGGCTTTTTTTATAGAACCTGAAAGCACTTTAGAGCTTGGATTGGAAGGTATGTTATCTTCAAAAACTTTTTATCTTTTCCTTGTGCTATTTGCTGCTAGATTAGAAGAAAAACCATGCTCCTTGTTAAAACTAGGATTAGATATTTTGTTTTCAGGCATTTACCTGTTTGCCTTTACGATAAAGGCTCATGGTTCTTGTTTTGCTGGTTCTTTAACAGGATAAAAAACTAGATTCTCTATTAAAGCTAGAAGATGTGTTATTTTCAAACATCTTCATCTTTTCCTTTAGCCATTTGCCGCTGAATTGGAGAAAAAACCAGAACCATGTCCTTTATTAAAACTAGGATTAGATATTCTATTTTCAGGCATCCTTTTTGCAGGAAAAGCTTGAGGTCTTGTTTGTGGATTAGCTGGCTTTGGTGCTATTGATGATTTTCCTACATTTGGCTGGTGGTTTGGCAAAGCTACAATTTTGGACTCCTGTTGGTCTACATCATTGCCAGATCTATAACTACTTCCAGGAGTTCTGCTTCTTTTTTCATCATCTGATTGAGGGTTTAAAAGTGTTAGGCATTCACTTTCGCCATTATCCCAACTAGAATCCTAATACTAAGTGTCGTTGTTAATACTCGATACACTGCTACTACAACTCATATGAGCGTTACTATTTAACTTTTCTTTATTATCAACTATCTCTTCACAAATATGCTCTGGATTGCTGTCATAGTAACAATTCTCATCCCCTTTTTTTCGTTTTACATTTTCATCTAAGGTTAAACTTAAAGTCCTTTCCATCTTTTCGCACAAAGATGCATATTCGTCCTTATTTTTCTGATTTTTTACAATACTCAGCAGGTAAACATACTCTGCCTCATCAAATTTTGCTCCCAATTTTAACAATGAGTCGATAATCAACAGGCATTTCCATGAGAAAACCTTCTATTGAAATATTCAGTTATAGATAGATTCTCATTATTATCAACTCCTGGTACAAAATTTCCCATTATAAATACCAATGGAGTTTGCCCATATTGATCTTTTAAGTTCATATCGATTTCACATTTGTTAATGAATAATCTTACCAGTCCGTGATTGGAACTTTTTTCAGCATAATGTAATACAGTGTTGCCTTCTTTATCGGGTATTTGCCATATATTGAATGAACTAGATAGTTTTTTTAAGTAGATTAAGCGACTGTTTTACAACTCTTACTTCATTGTTTGCCGTGGTTTTAAATTATTAAATTGTTCTTAATACTCATAATATTTACCTCGCTGTTAATTATTAAAATCAATACACTATTGTAATTACATAAAAATTTATTTTTCTTAAGTCTATGGCTTATCCGGTCCTCTAATAGTTATTTTCTTGAGTTCTATATTGTTTTTTGTAACATTGCCGCAAGAGTTTAGTGTCAGCTACTTGCATAACATCTTTTGCTGTTTCATAAATTGACCTTGTTAACAAAGCTAACTAATATCTAAATAAGTTATTGCCTAAATGGAGAGCATGGAAACTGACATTGTAATAATAGGTGCAGGACCTGTTGGAATATTCACTGCTTTTCAAGCAGGAATGCTCGATATGAAATGTCATATCATAGATGTTTTGAATCAAGCGGGAGGACAATGTACTGCTCTTTATCCAGAAAAACCGATATACGATATACCTGGCTATTCCATAATTACTGCTCAAAAGCTAATTGAACAATTGATGGAGCAAGCTTCACCATTTGAGCCTGTTTACCACTTAAGTCAAAAGGTAGAAAAAATTTTGGATAATGACGGTCAAAACTTTACTGTAATAACGAATATAGGTACAGAAGTGAAATGCAAAGCTGTTGTCATCGCCGCAGGAAATGGAATGTTTGAGCCTAACCGCCCACCCCTTGGTGATATATTAGAGTATGAAAATAAATCCGTATTTTATAGCGTAAATAAAATTTCTGATTTTCAGGATAAAACCATAGTCATTGCAGGAGGAGGAGATTCTGCGGCTGATTGGACTATAGAACTCTCTAAAGTTGCAAAGAAAATTTATGTGATACATCGAAGAAAGGAATTTCGTTGTGTTGTCAAAACTAGAAATGAATTAGAATTATTTGAAAGTAGTGGAAAAATAGAACTTGTAACGCCATATCAATTACACGAACTAGCCGGAAATAATGGGCAATTGAGTGCAGTAGTAGCAAAAAACATTGTTTCTGGAGAAGAAAAAGAAATATCCGCTGATTTTTTACTGCCATTTTTTGGGCTGTCAATGAATTTGGGTCCAATAAACAATTGGGACATACAGTTAGAACACAGTCGTATAGCTGTTAATCAGGTTACACTTAGAACCAGTAGAGATAGGATATATGCGATCGGAGATATAGCTACGTACTCAGGCAAACTAAAGTTGATACTAAATGGCTTTGCTGAGAGCGCTATGGCTTGTTATGACATACACAAAGTGATCCGTAATTCTCTAGTTAATTTTCAATACTCAACTTCAAAGATGGCACACAAGCGATTTACTTTAGGTCAAACTACTGTATAGTGGTTTTATAGCTCCTTAGTTTTATGATGAATGTGTCTAGCATAGAGAATTGTGATTTTCACGATAAAACTGTCTTACTCAGAGTTGACTTTAATGTTCCTATAAAAAATGGAAAAGTTCATGATGCTACTCGTATTTTGAGAGCATTACCTACTATTCAGCATTTGGTGAATGCGAGCGCAAAGGTTATTGTCATATCACATTTTGGACGCCCAAAAGCCAAAAACGATAGTTTGTCACTAAAAAATATAGTTGAAACTTTATCGCAGATATTAAATAAAGAGGTAAAGTTTATCAATGATTGCATTGGCGAAAAAGTGCAAAAAGCAGTAAATGAGATGGACGGGGGAAATGTAATATTACTGGAAAATTTGAGATTTTATAAAGGAGAGGAGCAGAATGACTCAAATTTTGCTAAACAACTAGCATCACTAGCAGATATATATGTAAATGATGCATTTTCTTGCTCCCACAGAGCCCACGCTTCTATTTCAGGCATTACAGAATTTTTGCCTTCCTATGCAGGATTTTGCTTACAAGATGAGCTAAGGTATCTTGAAGAGGCCATATCATTCGATGCTAAACCTATTACTGCGATAGTTGGGGGAGCTAAAATATCAACTAAAATAAAAATGCTTATAAAACTAGCAGAAAGGGTCGATTATCTGGTTCTTGGCGGTGCAATTGCTAACAATTTTTTGTTGTTCAATAGAGTGAATATCGGCAAATCTTTCTTTCAAAGTGGTACTAGTGGTTTTCTTCATAGTGTTATTGAAGTAGCAAGTAAAAACAATTGTAAAATAGTTGTGCCTGAAGATGTTTTGGTTGCAGTAAATTATGATTACAGCACTGGCATTTTAAGAAACACCGAATCCATTTTGGATGATGATGTAATTTTGGATATCGGACCTAAAACCTTGAGCATGATAAGCAGTATGGTAGCAAGTAGCAAAACTCTGCTGTGGAATGGACCTATTGGTGTCTTTGAACACCCAGCTTTTGCAAATGGCACAATAGAGGTGATAAAAATCGTAAGTAGCCTAACACACGAAGGAAAATTGACTAGTGTGATAGGAGGAGGAGATAGTTTATCTGCAATAAATGCTACAGGTCTTACTGATAAAGATTTTACGTATGTTTCAACTGGTGGAGGGGCGTTTTTAAGCTGGCTAAGTGGCGATGAAATGCCAGGAGTCGCTGCACTGCAATTAACGTCGGATTAAAGCTTTTTTAAATTGTTACCACTTGTACTCTAGCTTTTTTCTGTGAAGCTGTATCGTGATTATGTCAAAGAAAAATAAGCTAATTTTATGCTTAATAATACTGGTAATAGGATTTGTCTTTTATATTAAAGATCATCACTTTAATGATACAAACTCACGAATTGATTCTGGGCCATCCTTTAAAACAAATTCTGTGGGGCCAGATTACATTCCCACCACTTCCGGAGTTGACTGACCTTGATAGGGGAGTGTTAAGAGTTTGTAGAGATTGGGAACCACACCTCGATAGAAGATTTCAGAGTTTTGTTTGATTGTCCGCAGCATCAAGAAGTAGTAGAAGGAATATATGATAGGCTCGATCATCAAGCGATTACACCAAGTGTAGACTTGGAGTTATTCAAGAATGAACTAACTAAGATTTGGTTTACAAATAGCGGAATTGAAAAAGAAACTATAGGATTTGGATATATTTTTGTGGTGAGCCAGATAGATCGGAGCTTGGTGGTATGCCTTTTGTAGGTAGGTAAGTTGAGGATCAAGAAGATAAATGGGCAGATGCGATTTGGAATGATAAGTCTCTGTGCAATAAATTAGAAGTTGATCCACCAGTTTATACATTTGAAATGAAATATTTAGGAAAAGATGGAGAAGTGAAAGTTAAGTGCCCAAATGGGTATGCATATAACCTTTATGCTGACGATATTTTAGTTTCCGCAACTAAGACATTTAAGGCACTAGGAAAAGATTGAATGTGCCTATATAAAATGGAAGATGACAATTATCAATCGGTATTTTGTGAGAAAGAATGATGCCATACTTACGTTCTACCATGACTTAACACCAAAATGTAATAGTAAAAGTACTAATTGTAGCTGTATTGATAGGCGTAAGGCGGAAGCTACTAAGCGGCAATGATGAGGTATAACAAGTAGAAAAAGTTGGATAGGATAGTTAACAGAGTAAAAACACTGAGGTTTAACCTAAAATAACCTGACAAAACCTGAATCACGCTTCCAAGTACTTGCACCCACGAAAGTAGTACAACTGCAGAGATCAGTAGATTTCTTATGATTTTTGGTATTTTATGCCCGCTCTCTAGCTCGCGGTATGACTCCCTGATAGAAATTGTTATTCTACCCAAATACCAATTAACTACCCCACTGATGCTTGATCCCAACACTCCAAAAAGTAACATAAGTAGTGGATTGTAATGCGACCTGAAATACAACATAGTATAAAACACAAAACCTTGATATATAGGTAAGATCAGTGACGATATTAGGCTATCTGTAAACAATAGAAGATAATTTTCCATATAAGTTCACCAAGTCGTTGTACCATCTTCGTTATCAGAGATTGAGATTCCCATTTGTTTTAGTTGCTTTCTTATTTTGTCTGCAGTATTGTAATCTTTGCTTTGTTTTGCTGTCCTTCTTAAATCTATCAGTCTTTCTACTTCCTGATGACTCACGCCAGTGGTAAACCATTCTTGATAACTTGACCTGAGAAGACCAATAAATCTTGCGCTCTTAACGAAACTTTCAGTTAATTTAAGCTTCCCGCATTTACTACTCGTTTTGTTAATTTCCGCAGCCATTTCATGCAATATGACTAAGGCCTCAGGAATATTTAAGTCGCTTTTCAAAGCCTCTATAAAATCTTTAAAGACTTCTGCATCACTTTTCTCAATATTCACTACATCGACGTTACGTAACAACCGGTAGAACTTGTTTAGAGTTTCTTGTGACTCAGAAATAACATTTTTTGTCCAATCAAGTGGTTTTCTATAGTGAGTTTTGAGCAGTGAGTGACGTATTACTTCACCATTTATTCCGCTATGAAGTAGATCTCTTACCTTGACTACATTAAATAGGGACTTGCTCATCTTTTCTTCATTTACTGTAAGAAAACCGTTGTGTACCCAATATTTTGCAAATACTGATCCGACAAATGCAGATTTACTCTGCGCAATTTCATTTTCATGATGAGGAAATTGTAAATCTATACCGCCGCCGTGAATGTCAAAGTCTTGACCAAGGTAAGCATACGACATTGCTGAACATTCTACATGCCATCCTGGCCTTCCTTCTCCCCATGGGCTACTCCAGTAGCTTGAAAGCTTATAGTCAATATCGCTTGCAGGCTTCCATAGTACAAAATCTCCGGGATGTTTTTTATTTTCACCAACTTCAACTCTGTTGCCATAATTCAATTCATCAATTTTTTTCCCTGATAAAGCACCGTATTCAGAGTAAGACTCTACACTAAAATATACATGCTTATTGGATTCATAGGCATGACCAGATTGCAGCAAATGTTTAATTAATTTAATGATACAATCTATATTTTCCGTTGCTTTTGGTTCATATGTTGGCTCTGTACAGTTTATGCTTTCCATGTCTTCATGAAAAGCCCTAGTATAGTATGCACTGATGCTTTCTATACTGCTATTTTTCTCACTTGCTGCGTTGATTATCTTATCATCAATATCGGTTATGTTGCGTACATAAGTAACTTTACCATAACAAAATTTAAGCAGTTGAAATAATACGTCGTAAACAACAACAGAACGCGCATTGCCTATGTGAGCTGTGTCATATACTGTTGGCCCACAAACGTACATTTTTACATGATCTTTATCGATCGGTATAAAGGGCTCTTTTTTTTTGTTAAGGTGTTATAAAGCCTAACCATATACAAAACTTTTTAGAAAGGAAAACGCACCAAGCATGAGCTGTGGTCCTTTAACTATTACAGCAAGGGTAAGTAGCAACCCGCATAAAGATATTAAGACTCCCATTATAGAGAGAAGTCCATCTTTACTCATAATACCAAGTGAAATGAGAGTTGTGCCAATTGCAGGAATGAAATTAGTTAGGGGTAGCGGAATAGCTATCGATAATGCGCAAAGCAGCATTATGAATGCTAAAATCTTTTCACCTGGCCCACAGAAAATGAAAGACATTCTCGGTTTCATGAACTTTTCTATTTTTCTTAAAGCAGGAGAAGTTTTTTCTACCACAAGAGATAGTGTTGAACGTTGAAAAGACTTTCTTTCCAACCAGTGAGGCATCCAAGGAGAATCAAACCCCAACATAAGCTGCAGTGAGAATAGGATTAGAGGTATAGAAAGTATAGTTGTATAGCCAGGTGGAACCGGTATAGGTACTGATAGTGGCAAAGAGAAGATAATTATCAAAACACCAAAACCGCGCTCATGCAAAGCTGTTTTTATGTCAAACAGTGTTACTTTATCACTATTGACATTGTCAGTGTCTGTAACCTCTTTTAGAATATCAGAAGCTAATTTTTTATTTCCGGCTAATTTCCCACTTTTTTGCACAATCATCCTTTAATAAAACGACCCCTTCTAACTAACATAATTACTACAGTATTTCAACCTATTCTTTAGCTAGTTCAAGTTTTTAAATAAATGACACGCACTAAAGTACGTGTCATAAAGTATGAAAACGCTAACGATCTGGCTCGTTAGATGATAGTTTCTCTGAGTCCTTGAGTCCTTGTTTAAGGTTTTTAATACCTTTTCCTAGATCATCCATAACTTGTGGCAACTTACCCGCACCAAACAGAACTAAGATTATTATTAAGACTAGAAACAATTGCCATGGTCCTAAGCTCATTTGTACCTCCATTTAAAATATTAACTTTTAGAAAATGGAACCTGACTAAAGTCAAGTAACACATAAATTATATCACCTTATTTAGTTATAGATCAAAAATTTTTAGTGTTTGGTTCCATTTTATAATAATTACAGACTAGATTATTTCCTTACAGCAAACATACCATCAAACGGAAGCTCATCACCTAACAGTAAAGTAGAAGAGAACTCACTAAAGAACTTTGCTAGCGTATGATCTTTAGGACTATGATATATATCACTGGAAACTCCTGATTGGATAATTTTACCGCTTTTCATTACATAGATCAAATCTGCGACTTTTAATGCTTCTTGCGGATCGTGAGTTACCATCAACACAGGGGTATTTTTACTTCTAAAAAGGGACAATATATGATGTCTTATTCGGCACTTTGATAGTATATCTAAGTTAGAAAATGGCTCATCGAGTAACACAACATCAGGATTTTGTGCTATTACTCTTGCTATTGCAACTAATTGTTGCTGCCCTCCCGATAGGGCATTAGGATACATATTTTCATATTTTTCTATATTTAATAGCTTTAAAATTTCCAATGCAGTGAAATACTTTGCTTTTTTGGAAGAGCTGCGAATAGCAAAAGTTATATTTTCTACTACTGTTTTGTGAGGAAATAGAGCAGAATGTTGAAAAATCAATCCGACATTCCTATGCTCTATTGCAATTGATGCGTGGCTACTTACAACTAGCCTATCATTTATAAAAATGGTGCCAGATTTTGGATTTTCTATTCCCGCAATTAATTTCAAAATCGTTGACTTGCCGCAACCTGAATGCCCTAGTAGACATGCGACGTTTCCTCTCTTTACTTCAATATTTATGTTGCTTAAAGCGAAATCGTCTTGATTGTTATAAGAATAACTAATGTCGTTAACTAGCATCAATTTAAACCACGTTATTAAATATAATAGCATTATACTCAAGAAATATACAGAAATGTTTTTTGCTATTATAAATTGATGATGCAGAGATCTAGAAAAATACGAGATTTTTTGCTATAATTTTATGCGGATAACAGAAAACACGGGACTATAGCTCAGTAGGATAGAGCATTGGATTCCTAATCCGAAGGCCGTGCGTTCGAATCGCACTAGTCCCATACTAATTACAATATAACCATAAAACCTACAGTAATACTCCATTTCACTGCGTTTAAATATCAACTAATATACCTAACTTTGTTTAATAATAGTCATTTTTATTTTATGTATGTTTTTAAAAAAAGTAAATAATTAAATCTTTTGTAACATTGATTGACGTGGTGCTTTTACTGAAAATGTTTTTAAAAATAAAGAGGAATTAGACTTCTCGCATAACCTAGAAAAAGGCAATTATTTTAAATATTGGCGTTTTTTGTGTGCTCTTAAATTGCTTTAGCTATAAAATTTAAGAAATTTACTAAGAAAAAAGGCAAAAGAAACTCCGCAACGTGAGTTGTTTACTGTTCTCTCAAAAATTTGGCGTTCGGTTCTCTCTATACACCACTTAATAAGCAAGGCTTAGTTAATGTAGACAAAAATTTATAAAGACACGGAGTATCCATGCTGCAAAAATAAAACATAACACGCCTTGTCTTATGCTATGCTTTTGTTACTTAATGCAAAGATTAAAGATAAATTTTAGACCTAAAATACTCACAATACTATAATTAAGGGTGCGAGCAAAGATTATCAAGTAGTTTTTTCGTTTCTATTGAATCCAATGCGATGGTAGAAACTGGTTTGTTATGCAGAGATACCTATTTTTTAATAATTGTGTGCTATCAATTATATGAAGTCCCTATTTTTAAAGAGAGTAGAAGATGATTTCTAAAAATCTAGAGGCAAGTTTAAATAGAGCATTGCTGATTGCTTCCAACTTTAGCCTTAAATATGCAAAAGTAGAACACTTATTGCTAGCGTTAACCAAAGACATGGATGTAAATTACGTTTTATCAAGATGTAACATCAGAGCTGATGAAATCATAAATATAGACAGCATCTTATCAAGGTGTAATGCTAATGGTTATAAAAAAGGTTTTTCTGAAGATAATCCTGAATTGGTTGTCAATGAAGTTAAGCCTAATCCGCTGTTTCAATGCATAATACATAGGTCCATAATACGAGCTCATAGCTTAGGAAAAAAGGAAATAAATGGAGCAAATGTCCTAGTAGAAATTTTGTCTGAACAGAATTTCTATATTGAAGACCTATTACAAAAGCAAAATGCAAAAGATTCTAACTTAATCTACCACATATCTAATATGAAATACTCAGGCGATACAGACGAATGCGCTACTAATCATAAAGTAAAGCTTGACAAAAATAATAATATCTTCACTACAGTAAATAAAGGTGAGTTATTAAAAGACGAAGAAGTTTTACAAAGTTACTGTAAAAACTTAAATGATTACGCAAAAAGCAAAAAAATAGATTGTGTTGTTGGTCGTGATTATGAATTAAGTCGCACTATAGAGATATTATTGAGGCGTAGGGAAAACAACCCTTTATATGTAGGAGACCCAGGTGTTGGCAAAACAACAATAGTTGAGGGTTTGGTGTTAAAAATAATCGAAGGCAGTGTTCCCAGTGCGCTCAGGTCTAGTACAATTTATGCTTTAGATTTAGGAGCACTCCTTGCAGGGACCCGTTATAGAGGCGACTTTGAAGGAAGAATGAAATCCATAACGAAAGCAATCGAGGCAAAGCCAGGCTCTATTCTTTTTATTGATGAAATACATACCATCATTGGGGCCGGTTCAACAAGTGGTAGTTTTCTCGATGCTGGTAATCTGCTTAAGCTTGCACTTGCAAGAGGTACATTACGTTGCATAGGTGCAACTACATACAAAGAATACAGCAATAGCTTTGAAAAAGATAAAGCACTAGCAAGAAGATTTCAAAAAATTAATGTGAAAGAGCCTTCTATCAATGAAACAATAAAAATGGTAAATGGCGTAAAGCCTTACTATGAAGAATACCACAAAGTACACTACTCAGGACGCGCTATTAAGGCTATGGTTAAAATTCTACGTGAGTGTATTCCTGAACAGAAATCACCTGGTAAAGACATTAACATTTTAGATACAGCAGGAGCACACTGTAGATTACTAAAAAATAGACATAAAATTGTGAGTAGTAGAGATATTAAGGACACCATCACTAGAATTACAGGCGCACCTTGTAGGTCTGAATTTGACGATATACAAAGAGTACAATCTTTAAAAGACAACCTCAAAAAGGTCATTTTTGGTCAAGAGCAAGCAATAGAATCTCTCATTGGTTCTATTAAAATTGCTAAATCTGGATTGAGAAATTACAAAAAACCCCTAGCAAACTATCTTTTTGCAGGACCAACTGGTGTTGGCAAAACTGAACTTGCAAAACAGTTAGCAAAAAGTATGGGTATGAATCTCATACGCTTTGATATGTCTGAATATATGGAACCTCATACAATATCAAGAATAATTGGCTCTCCTCCTGGATATATAGGCTACGATCAAGGTGGATTGCTTACAGAAGCTGTCTCTAATAATCAATATAGTGTCGTGCTTCTTGATGAAATTGAAAAAGCTCACAGTGATATTTACAACATATTGCTGCAAATCATGGATTATGGATGCATTACAGACACCTACGGACGTAAAGTTAACTTTTCCAATGTTATCTTGATCATGACAACCAATGCAGGAGCGTTTGAACGCAGCAAAAGCTTTATTGGCTTTGGACACAAAAACTTTAACATCAGTGATAGCGAAAAAGCAATAGAACGGGTTTTTAGCCCTGAATTTCGTAATCGTCTTGATGCAGTTATTTCCTTTTCTGACTTAAATATGGATGTGATTTTGTACATTGTGGATAAATTCATTCAGGAGCTGAGGAAACAACTCACACAGAAAGGCATAAGCTGTTTAGTAGAAAATGAAGTAAAGTCCTATCTTGCACAAACAGGTTACTGCAAGGAAATGGGGGCACGCCCAATAGAGAGACTGGTCGAGAAGGAAATAAAAAGTCACTTAGCTGAAGAAATACTGAAACGTCGACTAATTAAAGGAAAAAAGTTGAGAATTTACATGGATAAAAAAGAAAATAAAATTGCTTTTGGTATAACTTAAAATTCTTGTATTGAGTTTCATCTTTGTTACAATTTATAACTTAAATCTAATTTGAGTTATAGTGATAATAAGCGATAAAGTAAAGCAAATTCTAAGCTACTACGAAAGTGAAAGCCCTGGGGTAAAAGCAAACCTCACCCGTATCCTCATGCATGGAAAGCTTGGTGGCACTGGCAAATTGGTGATTCTTCCTGTAGACCAAGGATTTGAACACGGACCAATAAAAAGCTTTGAAGTTAATCCTGATGCTTATGACCCACATTATCATTTTCAACTTGCACTTGACTCAGGAGTAAGTGCGTATGCTGCTCCACTTGGCATGATTGAAGCTGGCGCTTCAACTTATGCCGGAACG
>NZ_JACZHU010000149.1:0-807 GCF_020278605.1 Wolbachia endosymbiont of Mansonella perstans
TGCAACCTGCGAATTAGTGCTGAATTTAATCTCAATACGTTCTGAGCAAAATGGTATAGTAATTATTACAGGACATAGCTCTACTAAGCAATTGCGTGATTTTACTACAATTGACCTCACACTTTTTGCGTAATTGAAGATCTTACCTTTCGCCCTCTATTTCATTGAAAATGCCGCATGGTTTTTTCACAGCAATTTCTCGAATGCCTTTCATAATAGAATATACTACTAGTGCTAAACCGAGGGTCATAACACTAGCGTAGTTAATACTGCTAATTGCACTTTTATCTCTAAACTTGTTTTTGCACCATTTCCTTTTAGAAATTGGGTCATACTTTGATTGCTTTTCTGCATGGCAAGGTCTAAAATTTCATCTTTTGTATTAACGTTCACTCCTTGTTTAAAAAAAGCTCTGTCTTCTTTATATCACCTTCTTTCACTGCATGAAGTAGGCGGATTTCACCATTTATCTTATTCTCAATGTCTGCTCCATATGATCTTTAGCACTTCAATAGCTTTCTCATTTATACTATTAAGCGCGATATCCAAAGCATCTATTCTAGCTTTATTTTTATAATCGATAAAGCTCTTTAACTTATTCCTGCCAAAGTTTTTTATATATTGCTCAATGATGAGTTTTACCACTCTCCCAGGACAATTATTAACAGCAGGAAAAAGTACTGTATTGTTATTATTGTCTCTTCTTATTATGTCTGCTTTGAGTTCGTCTATTAAATACTTAATAATTTCTATTCTGCTATCGTTTTATGCTTCGATGCACTGCCTGGTAGCCAAAAACAGGGCCGT
>NZ_JACZHU010000165.1:0-805 GCF_020278605.1 Wolbachia endosymbiont of Mansonella perstans
TGTGATAAGCTTATTTTGTGCATTACCAGGATCAGTTTTCAAATTACATTAATTATTTAGCAACTACAGTAATGGAGTGCTAATTACAAATACAAATATTATAAGAGGAGTTTTTTCAGAATAAAATCGTGAATGTCCTCATATCGGATGCAATGCGAGCTCTGAGAATCGCGGTGAATATAGAAAATGCAAGAAAACGCACGACAAACCATTCACTTACAAACACAAACGATCCGATTGTGGACGAATTTTCAATCATTCATCGTTTGCCTCTTACAGTTGTCGCAGATTCTTTCTTGTCCGCGATAATAACTAGGAGTTCTTGAAATTCTTCTTGAATTGTTTTCACACAACTTGGGTGATTAAACCTCAAACTTGGGTAATTAAACCTTTATTTCTATAAGTTAGCTAATATAGAAACGAATTCAAGAATTACAATATCAATAAGAACAAAAGGGGAGACCATAGACCAAATGACGCCCGATATCGTCTATCCAACCGACCTGTTGAAACACGTCTTTCCAAATGATTTTGCGCTCAGGACCTTCTTCCTTGAATAGGGCGTATCTTGACATAGTTCCGAGGTCAATTCTGAGGTCACTTCTGGGAGTTCCGAGGTCAATTCTGAGGTCACTTCTGGGGTCACAAGAATTATCATTATTAGAGAATATAAACATAATGGACGCAACATACTAGTTTACATTGCACAGTATATCCACACATACAATACATTGGCATGGAATATTCTAGAATATACTTATGAACAAAGCTTAATCACAATAAGATTTCAATAAGACAATTAATT
>NZ_JACZHU010000010.1:0-18515 GCF_020278605.1 Wolbachia endosymbiont of Mansonella perstans
CAGCGCTGTAGACAAAAAAACTAGTTTTGATTATCATATTAACATGAACGATAACTTAGTATGCCTCGGAGTCATTACTTCTCCTCACGGAATTAAAGGAGCTGTTAAAGTAAAAACTTTCACTGAAAAGCCCGAAAATATTTCTCTATATGGTGAGCTGGTAAGTGGTGATGAGAATTATGAGATAGACTCAGTGTCTGTCATAGGTGATAGTTTAGTAATAGCCACAATAAGCGGAGTAAATTCTCGCAACGAAGCAGAGCTTTTAAGAAACAAAAAGTTATACACAGAAAGAAAAAAGCTGCCAAAACTAAATGATGAGAATGAGTTTTATCAAAGTGACCTTATAAATATGGAAGTAAGGCTAGAGAGTAATGAATTGTATGGCTACATAGAATCTATACATAATTTCGGTTCAGGAGATGTATTGGAAATTTCAGTCATCGGCACAAAAAAGAATATTATGCTATCTTTTACTAAAGAAATATTTCCGCATATAAACGTAAAGGAAGGGTATATAGCACTCAATATGCCAGAATTCATTGATTAACAAAGGTTTTGATATTTACAAAAAGCTACTTATAATTATAAGATCGAGCTGAAAGTATAATTATGGCAGAAAAAGCTAATGATATTAGACCAGGTCAAGTGTTGGAACACAATGGTGGTTTGTTTTGGGTCGTAAGTATTATGCATACTCAACCTGGCAAGGGTGGTGCATACATACAAGCAGAGATGAAGAATATTAAAACCGGAGCAAAACACTATGAAAGGTTCCGCTCTGATGCAACAATCAGAAGAGCAATTTTAGATGAAGAGGAATATGTTTATCTTTTTACTGAAGGAAATATTGTAAACCTTATGCATCCGAGTAATTACGAACAGATCACTATAAATTTGGACTTATTGGGAGAAAAAAAGATTTATTTACAGGATAATATGAAAGTTAAAGTAGTAACTTATCAGGATAAGATAATCTCTGCTCATGTGCCTGATTATGTTACATTGGCTGTAGAAGAAACAGAATCTGTTATTAAAGGGCAGACTGTTACTTCCTCTTATAAATCTGCAATTTTGGAAAACGGAATGCGTATTAACGTGCCTCAATTTATAAAAGAAGAGGACAAAATTGTAGTATATACCCCAGATGACAGCTATTACGAAAGGGTAAAAGAGTAAAAGCAAGAATGTCCATTTCATCACCACGGATTAATGTGATGCTTGATTCTGTACGCAGTGCTTCCAAACAGCTTGTGCGTGATTTCAATGAATTGCAAATTTCCAATATTAAGTCAGCGGACTTTATCAATAAAACTTACTCAAGATGCAAGCAAACCATATACAATTGCTTGTATGATTACAAGCAAGACTACGGTTTTATTTTTGAAGACAATACTGATCAAGAGGTAAAAGATGACACTTATACCTGGTTTATTATGCCTATAGAAAGCAGGGAGAATTTTTCCAGTTGTATGGTTTTTTTTGCAGTGTCGGTCTGTCTAATTCATAAAAACAAAGTTATAGCAGCTGTAATTGATGCTCCAGCTCTCAGAGAAACTTTTTGGACAGAAGAGAAAAAGGGAGCTTTTCTTAAAGACTTTAGATCTCGTCATATAAAAATACGAATGAAAAGTCGTGAAGGAGGCTTAATAGACGTAAGTGGTAATTTGTTAAGTAAGTTACTGCCTAACAACAGCAATGTACGTTCCATCGGTTCAACAGTTTTAGGTTTTGCATACCTTGCCGCAGGAAGATACAGTGGAATAGTTTACTCTGGAGTTAACAAATATAAAGCCTTGCTTGGCAAACTTTTTCTGCAAGAGAGTAGTGTAAGGGTAATAGAAGATAATGGATTAATCATTGCTGGAGATATAAAACTAACATAAACGAGCCACAGAGATAGACAATTTCTCAAAAACTTTTACAAGGGATTCTGTTAAATGTCTTATCATTTCGTCAGTATGATAAGGTGTAGGAGTAATACGAAAGCGCTCAGTCCCTCTTGGAACTGTTGGATAATTTATATGTTGAACATATATTCCATGCTCGTCAAATAGTAACTTTGATGCTATTTTGGATAACTCTGGATCACTAATTATTATTGGAATTATATGAGTTTCTGTTAGGATAAGATTAATTCCCGCGTTTCTCAGTGAATTTTTTACCTTTTCAACAACTTGTTTTTGTTTTTCCCTTTCAATGTTACTTGATTTTAGATATTCAACGCTTGCCTTTGCTGCTGCTGCTAAAACAGGCGACATAGCAGTGGTGAAAATAAATCCTGGAGCGGAACTTCTTATTACATCCACCAAGCTCTTTGAAGACGCTATATACCCACCCATCACTCCAAAAGCTTTCGATAATGTACCTTGAATAACAGTCACTCTATCCATCAGACCTTCTCTTTCTGCAATTCCACCACCACGCGGACCATACATGCCGACTGCGTGCACTTCGTCCAAATAGGTAATTGCATTATATTGATCTGCCAAGTCACATATTTCTCTCAGCGGCGCTATATCTCCATCCATTGAATATATGGATTCAAGTGCTATTATCTTTGGTGTTTTTTTACCCACAGACTTTAATAACTGCTCTAAGTGATCAATGTCATTATGCCTGAATATATATTTAGGTCTTTTTCCTGACTTTATGCCCTCTATCATTGAAGAGTGGTTCTTCTCGTCTGAAAAAATCACTACGTTAGGAATAACGGACAATAAGGTGCTAAGTGTAGTCTGATTAGCAAGGTAGCCACAAGCAAAAGTTAAAGCGGCCTTCTTGTTATGCAAACAAGCCAGGGATTGCTCAAGTTCAACAACTTCTTTTGTTGTGCCTGAGATATTTCTAGTTCCTCCTGCGCCAACAGATGAGTTGTGAATAGCGGCAATAACACTTTCATTTTGTGACATTCCTAAATAGTTGTTACTGCACCAGACGATTACTTCCCTATTTCTTTCATAATCCATAATATAGGGAAGCCTGCCAGGCAACGACTCAAAATGCGTGAACTCACGATAGCGCCCTTCCTCTTTTATATCTTTGATTTTATTTAAAAATATTTCTTCGTAGTCTACCAAGTTTTTATCTATTAATAACTAGTAAAATTATAATAAATTATTCAATGGTAGACTACTATATTTATTATACAGATGTAGCTATAGGTTCTTTCTTCTCATTGGGTGCAACCTTTTCAATCTGATTGTTTTCAATAAAGCTACTAGGCCATTTATAGTGATACATAACTGCTGCAGCAACTAGACAATAGGCTCCAACTACTATTCCTGCTGCTAACATCTCCAAGTGAACCGCAGTAGTCACTCCTAGAGCAACTCCAGCTATTGCTAATATAGAAGCAGCTATGGCATGCAGATTGCTGCTTTTTGTGTTTTGTGGAATGGTGTTATTCACTTGCTCAGATTTTTTGCTAGTTAATGAAGGTATTGGTTCTGGTGTTGGTGTCGGTGCTGATTGGTCACCCTCAGTAAACACGTTACCAGCTCCGCCTTTGGGTACTGAAGTTTCTGATTGTATGTCTTCTGGACTATTGCTTTTAAACGCAGAATCATCTTCATTTGCTTTACCCAGTAAAGATTCCTTCTCATCATCATTCGATAGTGGTGAATCACCTGGAATTTGAAATACTGCTGATCTTTCTTCATTTGCAGACTGACTATTACCACCATTACTATTTGTTATAGTTATCAAAGGCTCTTTATCTATCTTCTCAAATGATGAAGAGTTACCATTAGAATCTGGAGGAGTTTTAGCACACTTACCACCACTTTGATCGCCATTGCTTTCAAATTTAGAATAATCGCTACCCAAAGAACTCTCTGATAAATGCGATGGTGAATCTAGCTGACCACCTTTACTTTCAAGCCTTGGTTCATCTCCCATTTGCAATGTTATCTCTCCAGTAGGTTGAGCAGGAGTTTGTTTTTCCTTATCAGTATCAATTAACGAAACGATAGTACTTTTATTTTGAAGTTCCTGCATACTTGAAGAAGCTACTTCGCTTTGAGTAACATCCATTTGTTCTGGAACTTGAGTCTCAGGAACTTTCTGTTGCTCTTGAGTATGAGGTGATATGCTACTACGATTTTTACTTGCCGGATTTTGTTGCTTTTTTTCCCTATCCATTTCATCTCCCTTATAATTATTGTTTATAGAATGCTTCGTTGAAACATGTCCATTGTTCATAATATTTTTTCCTTTGTCCATAGCATTTTTTTGTGGCTATTGACTACCAGTGCTTTTAGGTTCTGGGTTTTCTGATAGAATGTTACTTTTTATAACTGGAGTTGCTAGTTTATCTGCAACTTTACCACTTCTTTTTCGCATTATAAAAATTCCAGGAGTTTGATACACTCCGTCCCACAAATCTTGACGTTCATGATAGTGATATTCCTGTACATCAATAGAAAATTACAGGATATCTCTAATGCGCATTAAGCTGGATACAAGGTAAGTATTCCCTTGATGTTTATTGTATTCTTGATCTTTGGTGTATTCATCATATGCTATGCAAGTAGCCTAAATTAATCCATTTATAATACCTGGCAAATAACTGTAGTTATGCTCACGTAGAGCTTTAGACTGCAATGATTTGTCTTCCTTTTTCAGGTCTTCTATACGCTTTTCTATGCTAGACTTAAAAATCTTACACTTCTCTTGAAAAACTACGTTAATTGCATCAGCTTTTGTGCATAAGTAACATATTTCCTTGACTAAGGAATAATCTTCTTGGCCTGTTAAATAGTATATTGCACTTCTCAGTATATTCTGTATGGCTTGCCTGATTACCTGCTCATTGTAATACGTTTTGATAGGTTTGAATGTGAGTGAGCACAGTGACTATAATGTCTTTATTTCCAGTATTAGACAATGTAATGAGAGTTGATTCGTATGTGTTATCAAATTCGTTACCTTTCAACTTTTGGTCGAGATAATCGATAACATCATTGCCGCACTTAGCACATTTTTCACATAAGTGTTCAATAAATGCAACATTGACAACATCCAGTGCAGCTTTCAGAACTAAATCATAAATTTCTCTCCTACTACGCACTTCCGTATTTTTCAGGATTTGCTTATTGATTTGTTCAATAACCTTGTTATCAGCAAACGCTTCTTTATAGATTTCCTGAATTACTGACTCTTTGCTTTCAGTGCATTTCTTACGCAAATGTTCAACAATTGAAACATGCTCCTGACTTATCGCAGTTTCTAATAGAGTAACAAAACTCTTTTTTAACAGATCTTTCGCATCTCTAGTTGGCTCATTATGTACCTTTCAAATGCCCCAATACTATCGTGATAAACTCTTCATTCTGCACGAACGACACTGTTTCAAGCACACTATACAAAAGATCAGAGCCGCTTGTTTTTAACACCTGCTCAAGATCTTTCAGGACATACTTAACAAAAACTGTGTCTAATAAATTCTGTTCTTTTCTTAATGCTATTACTGAAAAGAAGCCAATCTTATTAGGTTCAACAAGTTGTATAGCTTGATTTTTAATCTATTATAAATTCTACCGGTACCATGGAATTTTTCTATAAAAGCTTCAATATATTTTTGACTAGCAATAAGTAAAAGACTCAGATTTCCTTCAACAAAAAGTCCACCCTGGTATTTTTCTGCGAGTTTGTTATTAGCTGCAATTGTCAATAATACCAGTTCTTTTACTGAATAATTGTACTTGAACTCCTCTTGATCAAATTTGTACTGTGGTAGTACATTTGAATATATATGTTTTTGGTCACTTCTGTTTTGTAAATCCAAATTCAGTTGATTTGAGCAGAAATTTTTGAAGCTTTCGCCATCCGATGCAATAGATTAGTCTTCATAATCTCAATATTTTGTATAACCTTATTTAGTTCTTCATAATTATTTTCTTTATATAGCTTGATTTAAGATGTTTATCATTTTAGCAGAAGCTAAATTTTCAGAAATAAAGACATATAAACCCTCATCTTTTAATTCTACAGTAACTAAACGTGATGTATTTTCAAAATTTTTACATAACTCATCAACGATTAGTGAATCATTACCATTAATCTCTACAAGCACTTGATGTCAAAATCGATAGCCATATCTTATCTCCTAGTCAATAGCTACCAAGTGTAGCACTAAATTACAACCTTGCCAAGCAAGTTATTCAACCTCTTGGCAAACAGGTTCGCATCATCCATCTCCTCGCCCTCTACGATACAAGCTTGATAGAACAATAAGTGGATCATATCCTCCAATGTTGAGTTTTCACTATCTTCAGCGTAAGATTTTGTTATGCTTTTTATTACAGGATGTTTAGTGTTGATTTCGAGCACCTTTGGTGTACGGTAATTCAGCTGTTTTTGCTCACGTAAAAAACGCTCCATTCTAAGATCCATTGCACTCTCATCAACTGCCAAACATACAGGACTATCGGTCAATTTTTTGGAAATTTTTACGCTTTTTACTGAACTGCCAAGGACCTTAGTGAAATATTCTAATATAGAATCTGTATTTTCTTCGCTCCTTTTTTCATCTGATTTATTTTCTTCGTCTTTTTTCTCAGAGGAGAATTTTTCCAAATCAACATCAGCACGAGTTACGGACTTGATTTTCTGGTCTTTATATTCATGAATTACGCTAGTCCAGAAATCATCCACTGGATCAACAAACAGAAGAACCTCCAATCCTTTGCTGACAAACCCTTCAAGTTGTGGACTATGTTTCACCGAATCCAAGCTATTTCCTGTGAGGTAATAGACGTGCTCCTGCTCAGGCTTCATTCTGCTTATATAGTCGTCAATACTAACCAGCTTATCATCACCTGTACTATGGAATCTGCAAATTGAAAGTAGCGCTTCTCTTTCGCCGGTTGGCATAGCTTCGCAAAGACCTTCTTTCAATACTGCGCCAAAATTGGTCCAGAATTTCGTGTATTCCTCTAAATTTTCTTTTGCCTTTTTACCAAGTTCTGATATTACGCGCTTAGTGAGAGATTTTCTGATTTGCTCAATAACAAGATTGTTCTGCAGTGTTTCTCTGCTGATATTAAGAGGCAAATCCGGTGAGTCAACAACACCTTTGAGAAAACGTAAGTACTGTGGTATAATTTGTACATTATCCTCAGTGACAAATACTTTATTTACATATAATTTCACGGAACAACGTCTATCTGGGTGAAATAAATCAAAGGGCTTGATAGAAGGCACATAGAGCAAATTTGTATACTCTATTGCTCCTTCATTTTTGTTGTGCAATATCATCCAAGGCTCCCCGCCAACATGTGCAACACTGCGGAAAAAATTGTTGTGCTCCTCTTGAGTGACGTTGTTTTTCTGCTTAGTCCAAATTGCAGCCTTGCTGTTTAGCTTTTCACTTTTTCCTTCTTCATCTATAAACTCAACGGGAAAATTTATGTGATCTGAATAAGTAGTAACGATATTTTCAATGCGAAATTTGTCTAAAAACTCATTTTCTTCAGGGCGCATAACCAGGGTAATTTTGGTTCCACGAGGGATTTGACCATCTAATTTGCTGATTGAATATTCTCCATCTCCTCCGGATCTCCAGACCCAAGATTTCTCTTCTCCCACCTTCCGAGATTCAACTATAACTTCTGAAGTAACCATGAAGCTCGAGTAAAAACCAACACCAAATTTTCCGATTAACTCTACAGTTTGGCTTGAATCCTTACTACTTTTAATTGCCTCCAGAAATTTTTGTGTACCAGAACTAGCGACTGTACCAAGGTTATCTATTAAATCCTGCCTATCCATCCCGATGCCATTATCAGTGACATATAGTTCATTCTTATCTTTACTAAAGCTAATGGTGATTTTTAACTCATCACTTGAATCTAGCAAGTTAGGGTTTAGTTGAGATTCGTAGCGCAATTTGTCACATGCATCTGATGCATTTGATATTAACTCACGCAGAAAAATATCCTTATTGGTATAAAGCGAATGAATTACTATATTCAGTACTTTCCCTACTTCAGCATCAAATTTTAAATTTTCGGTTTCTTTTACGTTATGCATTTTGAGCTCCATTATTAGCCTACTGCCTATATAATTTAAGTATTGCACTGCGATCTTTCAAGGTCACGCACACCAAAATAAAACTTCTTACATAATCATATCAAATCAGTTTTGGCAGCACTAAGCACATACCAATATAAAAAAACTACTTGACAAATTCCTTCAGTCCACTTATCGTAATATTGAAGCTATTTATCTTCGGGACCTGTGTAGGTTAGTAATAAAAAATTTAGGGTATTTGGCGTATTGTATCTTTATAAAACTTCTGGTTTTCAAGCTGAAACGCGCTTATAAGTCGTTTAAGACAGTATAGAACATCAAATAGACAAGGAAGAATTTGAATGCTAGCTGCTTTAGGTTTTTTTTATCTTTTTCTATTTAGTAAGTTTCTTAACATTTGCAGTTTTGGTTATTTGCATTTAAAAGTAGCTGAGTCGTATTGTTGAGGGTAAAAACGCCGATATTTGAAGTACATATAAATAATTAACTCCCGACCGGGGCTTCTTTTGTCTTTTTCTCTATTTAGTAAAGTTTTTAATGTTTGTAGCTAATGTCAAAAATAATTGCCTTTAGTTTAAGTTAAGCAATAAGTCTAATTGTAGCTATAATTATTACAGCATATAATTTATAGGATTATTGCATAGTCAAATGCTTTTTCAAATCACTGAAGTCAAGCGGATCATCCTTCACGACTCGTGCTTATTTCATTCACTTTAGGGGTGTTAACAGGCGTTGTTGCTGGATTTTCAAGCTTTGTTACTTGTTCTAAGCCCTTGTTTATGCTTTGGTCTTGACTTAAAACTTTATCAAAGTGCTTGCTCTGTTGATGACCATTCACCACTCTAATTTCTAGACGAGGACTTTGTACTTGAAAGACTCACCAGGTTCGATACTATATTCCTTACCATTAATATTGAAGTTAATTGCATGAGCAACATTGGGAGAAGTTGTATCTCGTTGTAGATTTTGCTTTATCCCAGGGCTGTTATATGTAATACTAATGTAAGGGCTTTGTCCTGATAATTAAAAGCCTTTCCTGGTTCTAAATTGAATTCTTTCCCATTTGTATTTATGTAAAAGCTCTTATCGATACTTTTTTGTTGTATTTCATTATTTAATGTATTTTTTTGAGCTGCTCCTCCCATATTGTAGGTATTTTACGCACCCTTTTTATCTTCACCAAAAAGTTTTTCTAATATCTCCTTAACAAAGCATTTTAAAGACTAAAAAGACCTACTTCTTTTTGATTTTCTTGAGGTGCATTATCCTTTTCGTCTTGTCCAAGCTTTTTATTATTCAAATTCTCTCTTTTAAGATCCCTTTGTCCACTCCATTTAAAACTCTTATCTTTCGCTAGAGTGTTTCCAAGAGTTTCAGCTAATTCTGCGGAGTCCTTACTGACTGCAGGACTAACAGCCTGTAACTTAAGCTCTGATGGAGTTTGAGCCTCCAAACTTACAAGTGGTTGTGTGTCTATTTGTACAGAAGTTTCTCTTTGTCCACTTCGTCCAAACTTTTCACCTTATGCAGCAGTTTCTTCAAGATTGCCATCTGCTTCTTGAAACTCTGGATTATCACACAACTCCTCAACCCTTGGTGGTTGCATATCTGTTTGAGTAGAAGCTTCAGCGATTTGCGCATCTTGCCTAGCTTCTTGCGGTAATTTATCATTACCACCTAATTTGTTTATTTTACTCGTACCAAACTCTTTTCTTAGCTCTTGTGTTGATCATCTAAGTTTATCTATTTCTTTGTCGTTCTGTCTTTGTTGTTTTTCAAGCTCTTTGTTTAATTTTGCAATATTTTCCATCTTATTTTCGAGCATGAACTTTTCACAGCCTTTAGAGCTTCTGTTCATTCTGTGATATAATTAACCTTATCTTCTAATGAAGTACCTTCTGAAAATGCGCCTGGAAAACGTCCAAAAACATCTTTAAATTTTTTTGAGATGTATTCTTAACTTTTCAGCCATACCTACTCCTAATAAGGCATGTAAAACCAGTATATTAGCTTATTATGTAGAAATGGTTAACACAACCTGCAATAAATAATGTTTCTTGTGAGCATCAAGAGCGTCTTATTTATATTTTTTTTATCAAAATGTTATTTACTTATTAACCTGAAATACGTAACAATGTAGAAATGAAAAACAGCCCATTAGCAGTAGTATTCGATTGGGATAATACCTTAGTTGACACCCAAGACAATATTTCTAATGCCATTAAGTATACCTTAGACTCAATGGGATACAGTAATAAAGCCGCTGATAGAAATTCCCATGAGTCAAGAAAGAGCTACATGGTCAATTTATTTGGCGATCAGTGGAAAAAAGCGAATCAGATATACCAACAATACTTAGATAATGCGTTATTGCAGAATATTACCCTAAATCAAGGAGTAGAGAAAATGTTGCAGACGTTGAAAAGCCATAATATCTATCTAGCAATAGTAAGTAATAAGAAAAACACTAATTTACGTGAAGAAGTTGCCTATTTTAAGCTAGACTCTTACTTTGAGAGAGTAGTTGGTTCATGCGATACTGCAGAAGATAAACCGTCTGCAACTCCACTGCTATTTGCACTAGAGGAGAGTACATTGCCTATAAATAGAGAAAGTGTGTTTTTTGTTGGTGACAGTATCACAGATATTTTGTGTGCACAAAATGCCAATTGTTTACCTATTATATATGGCCAATCAATAAGTGGATACGAAGATTTGTTATGTTTTCAACATTTTGATAAACTTACAGATTTTATAATAGAATGTTTAAAAGATAGGTAATGACTGCTGTTATAGAAATTGCAAGTATCAAAAGGCGCTTTTGTGCATATTTAATAGATGTGGCAATTTTATTAATTCCAAACTTATTAATCATACTATTGTTAGAGAATTTTCCGTTAATTTTATATCTATCATATATGTGTGTAAATTGCAGTTACTTCACATATTTTATATCCTCAGCAGCTCAGGCAACTCCCGGTCAGCAGTTAATGAACATACATACCATAAGCCTAGGCGGTTCTAGAATAGACTTGAGTTTAGCATTTGATAGAAGCATTTCTCAGTTTTTTCTTCATCTATTGAACAACGTAATAGCTATCCTCATAGAGCTTTTCCAAGAACAAAACGTGTTAGTAAGCGCTTTAAGCATACTGGGAGTAATTATATTGCTGCTCACCTTTTGCTGGTATTTAGTGGCTTGCTTCTCTCAAAAGAAGCAGACATACCATGATATGCTGTTTAATACGATTGTTGTGAAAGGAGCTATCAAATAGATTAAATCTTTTACATGCTCAATTTATGGTAAGAAATTTTCAGGAGAAACGCTTGGAAGTTACATGGCAAAGTAAAAACACAGGGTAGTGTGCTACACATGTGGTGTGCCCGGTAGGATTTGAACCTACAACCTACAGCTTAGAAGGCTGCTGCTCTATCCAGCTGAGCTACGGGCACTAACGTATATAAAATGCTTCTTAACACATATGAAGTCAAGGTATTTCATGTAAATACGATGTTCATAGTAATTCTTGCAAGACCTTATCGTTCCAGCGTAGATGTAACTTTTTTTGTGTTTTGTGGTCAAGGTGACAGAGTTTAAAAAATAAGTTATTTTTATTCTTTAATGAAAAACGGCTCATGGGTATTAAAATTGCACCTTCTATACTTTCAGCAGACTTTGCAAAATTAGGGCAAGAAGTAAGAAAAATTAGCGATTTAGGTGTAGATTATATACACATAGATGTTATGGATGGAAATTTCGTTCCGAATATTACAATTGGTCCGGGTGTTATTTCTGCAATACGTAAGTATAGCAATCTTCCTTTTGATGTGCACTTAATGGTTAGATCTCCTGGTGACCATATTGAAAGCTTTATAAATGCTGGTGCTGATATTATCACTATACATGCAGAAGCAGAGATACACCTTGAGAGACTGGTTAGAAAAATAAAGTCATACAAAAACGCAAACAATACAAAAAAAACAGTTCAAGTTGGAGTTTCGATTGTTCCTTCAACTTCTCCAAGTGTGCTTGAGTATATAATACATGAACTAGATATTGTGCTGATTATGGCAGTCAACCCTGGATTTGAAGGACAGGAGTTTATTCATTCGCAGCTATACAAGATAGCTGTTGTGAAAAAAATGATACAAAAGTATAATCTTAAAACGCAAATTTCAGTGGATGGTGGAGTGAGCGCCCTAAACGCAGCCAACATAACAAAAGCAGGTGCAGATATCTTAGTCGCTGGGTCAGCAATATTTAGAGCTGCAAATACAAAAAAGGCTATAAACGACCTTAGAAACCCATTGCTATA
The DNA here is from genome assembly GCF_020278605.1 of Wolbachia endosymbiont of Mansonella perstans. Taxonomy (NCBI): domain Bacteria; kingdom Pseudomonadati; phylum Pseudomonadota; class Alphaproteobacteria; order Rickettsiales; family Anaplasmataceae; genus Wolbachia; species Wolbachia endosymbiont of Mansonella perstans. Next base: position 12,351 of record NZ_JACZHU010000010.1, read on the forward strand.
GCTGCCTTAATCTCTAGTTGAGAGACAAGTCAACAGCCGATATCATTCCAGTACCTAGGCACTAGGATGAAGTAGATAATACAAGAAATCTACTCTCAATAAAAGCTTGATGATGAATCATCACTACCAAATTGTGGCCTGCTACTTCTATTACTGAAGCCAGAACGAGAACGAGTAGGTCTCTTACGATGCCCAGGTTTTTTATTGAATGAACTATTATAATAATCCTTATCACTTGAACCATCTTTCTTTTCTTCATTATAGAGCTCGCCTTCAAAAAATTCGCCTGTCTCTTGATCAACGCGACGCCTTGACAATTTTGGACATCCACCTTTTTCAAAATCAATTACCAGCGCTTTGAAAACATCACCCTGTTTAAGTATATCTTCAATAGACTCTATATGCTGATTAGCCACTTCACTTATGTGCATTTTTCCTTTTCTTCCATTGAAAAGTTCAAGCTCTACAATAGACTTATCTATTTTGATAACCTTAGCATCAATTATTGCACCTTGCTCTAGTTCTGTTATTGAATCAATCAACATATTTTTTGCAATTTCAGCTTCAGTGCTACTCATGGCAAACACAGAAACTTTGCCATCGTCTCCTATTTCAATTTTTGCATTACTTCTTTCACACACACTGCGTATATTTTTTCCTTTAGCCCCAATAGCCGCAGAAATTTTATCTTTATCTATGTAAAATGATACCATTCTTGGTGCATGACTTTTTACGTCATCGCTATGTTCTGAAATCACTGCGTTCATTTTTTCTAAGGTATGCAACCTTCCAGCCTTTGCTTGTTTCAAAGATTTTTCAACAATTTCAAAGCTTATACCAGAAATTTTCATATCCATTTGCAGTGCTGTAATTCCTTCACTAGTTCCTGCTATTTTAAAATCCATATCGCCAAGATAATCTTCATCACCCAGGATATCGGAAAGTATTGTATACTCATCTTTATCTTTGATGAGGCCCATGGCAATTCCAGCAACAGGAGCCCTTATCGGCACGCCTGTATCCATTAAGGCAAGCGAGGTTCCGCAGACTGTTGCCATAGAAGAAGAACCATCTGATTCCATAATTTCGGATACTACTCTTATTGTGTAAGGAAATTTGGATTTATCAGGTAAAACAGGATGAATTGCTTTCCAAGCAAGTTTACCATGACCTATTTCTCTTCTTCCTGGTGCGCGTATAGCAGAAGCCTCTCCAACAGCAAATGAAGGAAAATTGTAATGCAACATGAAATGCTCACGCCTATCACCTTCAATGTCATCTATAATTTGCTCGTCTTGTGTAGTACCAAGAGCAGTAACAACCAGCGCCTGAGTACTACCTCTTGTAAATAATGCAGAGCCATGGGTTCTGGATAAAATGTCAACTTCAACCTCTATCTGACGTATTTCATCGTGCTTACGACCGTCTATCCTCATACCTTTCTTTTTAATTATCTTGCGCACTAAAGATCTCTCAAAGCTTTTTATTGCATATGTAATTAATTTCTCATCTTTTCCAGCTTCCTTAAGAGTGTTTAATATATCACCTCTGAGCGCTTCTAAAGTTTGAGCTCGCTGTTGCTTTACTGTTTGTGAGTATGCATTCTCAAAATCTTTACTATACTTTTCAAGATCCTGCGTTATGTCTGACATATCAATAAGAGCAAGGCTCTTAGGTTTCTTGCCAATTGTGTCAGCAAACTCTTTTATAAGCTTAATGACGGGTTGAAGGTGTTCATGACCAAATTTTATTGCGCTTAGAACGTTTTCTTCAGAAAGCTCCTTTACCTCTGATTCAACCATTAAAATTGAACGCTCGTCACCAGATAAAAATAGATCTAAGCTGCTTACTTTCATTTCTTGAACAGAAGGGTTGAGTATATAGTTGTTATTTTCATCACAACCAACCAAGGCTCCAGCTATGGTAGAGTAAAAAGGAACACCAGAAATTGCAAGGGCTGCAACAGTACCAATCAATGCTGGTACTTCGGGAGGATTGACCATATCATAAGTTAATAAATTGCACACCACGCTGACTTCGTCGTGAAAACCTTCTGGGAATAGCGGTCTTATACTTCTATCTATCACCCTTGAAATTAAAGTTTCCCTATCAGATGGCTTACCTTCTCTTTTAAAAAAGCCACCGGGAATCTTGCCCATGGCATAGCTTTTTGCAATAAATTGTACATTTAGAGGCAGGAAATCGACATTTTCTTCCTTCTTTTTACGTACAACAGTTACTAAAATAGAAGTATCCCCGTAATTTACAACCACTGAACCATCAGCTTGACGTGCTATTTTCCCAGTTTCTAAAGATAAGGTACGACCACCCCAGTCTATAGATTTTTTTATAATTTCAAACATACAAAATTCCTCGATTATTTTCTAATGCCTAACTTCTCTATTAACTCCTGATAGGCCTGATTACCAAACTTACGCTTTATATAATTTAAGTGTTTACGCCTTCTGCCTATTAATATAAGTAAACCGCGCTTAGAGTGATGGTCATGCTTGTGCACTTTAAAGTGCTCAGTTAAGTTGCTGATCCTTTCGGTTAGAATAGCACATTGTACAAAAGATGAACCTGTGTCATTTTCTTTAATTGCATATACATTTATTAAATTCTTTTTCTTTTCTGATGTTATTGGCATCTAAACCTCATTTCAAACATTAAAAACACGAATAGGTTTTACACAACCATAGGTAAAACTGCAGATTGCAACGGGTATATTACCCACTGTCGTACAAAAAATATCATAATTCTTTAAATTATGCAAGTTATTTAATATGATTTCTTGACCTTTTCTGATTTTCTCTGCTTCCTTTGCAGAAATTTCAACCTTGAACGTTGATTTTAAAGCTGATGCGATGGGGTAATGAAACTTTTTGCATTACTCCCTATCATTTCATCATCTTCTATTATCCCAGTGCTTGACATCCATTCTTCTTTTTTTCTGGACTCCAGCGTTACGCGCTGGAATGACACCGAAAAGCGAATTTTTTCAACAAGTTGTTCGATTGTTACTGATCCGGTTTCTCTAAAGCTACCTACCATGGTCCTTCTTAGTTGTGTAATATGTCCAAAGCAATTTAATGCGATTCCAAGATCTCTTGCAATTGACCTCACATATACACCACTACCGCATAGCATAGAAAAATCAGCACTGTTATTTATGGCGTCAACAGAGACCAACTTAAGTTCATATATTCGTACTAAGCGGGACTTTATATTCGCTTTTTGCCCACTTCTTGCCAATCTGTATGCCCTTGTCCCATCGATTTTTATTGCTGAGAATTGAGGAGGAGTTTGTGCTATCTTACCAACAAAGTTCTTGATCGCACAGCTTATTTGGTTATACTCAGGTTTTATGTTGCTGCCTTAATAGTATCACCATCTAAGTCGTCTGTAGTTTTTTGCTCTCCCCATTTTATTGTGAAATTGTATGCCTTTAAGTTGCAGGATAAATACGGTATAGTTTTTGTTGCCTCGCCAAGAGCAATTGGCAACACACCTGAAGCTAAAGGGTCAAGTGTTCCAAAATGACCAGCTTTTTTAATTCCAAAAATCTTTTTAACTCGAGCTACAGCTTGCGCAGAACTAATTCCTATTGCTTTGTCGAGATTCAGCCAACCATGTATCATATATCAACTGTACGTGATTAATAGCAATTTAGAAAGCAACTCAGAATATACTTGTTTTATTAAATTATTATAAAAAAAGACTTGACTAACATGTGTTATTAGTATATATTTAAGTTTTTATTAGTCATATTTTAAGAGGTTATTATGCCAGACACAAAAAATCAAAACACACCAAGCATATGGAAGTGGGAAAATACTGCACCTATAACAAAGATGGGTATCGAAGTTGTAGTTGCAGCTGCAGCTGTAACAATAGCAGCAACCACTATTTATGCTACTGCAAAGGGAGTGGCACTTTCTTCAACATTCCTAGCATATCTTGCTAACCCTTGGGCGATAGCAATAATAGCTTTTGTTGCTGCCGCATACCTTATTGCAACAGCTGTTTCTTCATGTCAGCAACTGCGTTCAATGGGGGGAGTTCAAGGTAAAGCTGGTAAGGACGGTAAGGACGGCAAGGATGCAGACTTCTCTGCTCTTGTTGGTGATGCGGTAAAGGATGCTAAAATTGTTGAAAAGGAAGTTACAGAGAACAAAGAAAGCGTTAAGAAATTATACCTGGAACTTTCAGATGACAATCGTAAAGTATTGCTAGGTGAGAAGGGTGAGAAAGATCTATACGTGATCTTCAAAAATAAAGAAGGCGAATACACATCCATACAACTTAATTATAAGGTTGAAGATAAAGGTGTTGTTGTGACTAATGATTTTGTTGAATTGAAGGAAACGTTAGGTAGAACTAAAGAAGCTACTTCATTAAAAGTTACAGTAAGTAACAAAAGCCATGAAGCTTTAAAAAGTGACGTATCAGCTAAGTTGCAAGAGGTTGCAGTAGATGCAGCTATATTTGGAGCGCTGAGAAAGTAAAGTTAATATTAAAGAGAGGTAGAAATGTTCTGCCTCTTCCTTTCCCCCTTTTACTTAGGCTTGTAAGGTTGACATAGCCTGTTTCAGCCTTCAATTATATCCTTATCAAAAATCTATTGTTTCTACCTTTTTTAGAAGATGTTATCCAAGATGCAAAATCGGAAAGCAGGTTATGCAAGAGATTCTTCAAATGTGTGACTTCAACTCTTCAGCGTATAAGCTTTCCAACCCTACCTTATAGTTAGGATAAACTAGAGAGATGCCAAGATCTCTTTTCACTTTAATGTTACTTACTTTTTTTGACCCTAAATAAAAACTCTGTGCACAGTCAGGCAAGGAATAAACCTCCACTGGTTCTGGAGCACTAACATTCAGAAGTTTTGCCGCGTATATTACCACTTCAGATTGTGTAGCGGGCAAGTCGTCCGCACAATTATATATTTCACCAGGTTTTATGCTTTGCATGGAAGAAAATAGAATATTCGATATATCTTCAACATGAATACGAGAAAAAAAATGTCCTTCTTTTCGTACGTTTCTTGCTTTATTAAGTTGTAAATCAACTAATACGTTTCTACTGGGACCGTATATTCCAGCCAAACGAAAAACATGAACAGGTAAATTGCTATTTAGCCATTTCTTTTCGGATCTAAGGCGATTCTCTCCTCTGTTTTCTATAGGTTTTGTTTCAGATTCTTCCATAACCCAATTACCAGCGTGGTTGCCATAGACATTAGTTGCAGATAGATAACCAAGCCATTTGACATTTTGAAAGTAATGGCCATATCTCTCCAGCACATCATCACTATCTGGCGGGATGGAAATCAAAACATGTGTTACATCTTGAAACGTATCCTCGCTTACTTTGTCGTAATTAAAGAAATCAACGTCCTGTACGTCTTGATTCTTTGAGGTACCACTAACTTTCCAACCTAAATTCAGTAACTTTTTCGATAGAAACCTAGCTATATATCCATAACCGAAGCAAAACAAGTGCATGAAAATTAGTTTTTGAAGTTTTTCTTAATAAATTCTACACCCAATCTTATTCCTTCTTCATTGATAATGTGACCCAATGCATGAATTGGGTGTCCCTCAACATTTATTCCATTTTCCTTCAGAGCTCTAACTGCCAAGCCAAGAGAAGAAAAAGGTACTACATCGTCAGCATCACCATGGATAATGCACATGTTGGGCTTTGATTTGATCTCTGGTGCAACTTTTGAAGGCAAAAGAAACCTACCAGAATATGCAACAACCGATGCACAAGATTGAGAACGGGTAAGAGCTGTGTGTATTGCAAGCATTGCCCCCTGGGAAAATCCAATCAAAGAAAGCTGTGCATCATTTAAGCTAAGCTCTTTTAACTTCGTATCAATAAAGTGATTTACTATCAATGCAGCACTTTTTGCTCCATTATATAGCACCTCTTCACTGCGATCCTCTAGACTGAACCATTGATAACCGTCACCTATTTCCATTTCAAATGGAGCATTTGGTGCTATAAAACATGAATCAGATAAAGATTTGCTCATAACTTTGGCAAGGTGAACAAAGTTGTCACTGCTTGATCCCCAACCGTGTAAGCAAACAATTAAATTTTTCTTATTTCTGTTTTATAGCACCAAATGCTCCATTTGAAATGGAAATAGGTGAC
>NZ_JACZHU010000011.1:0-14989 GCF_020278605.1 Wolbachia endosymbiont of Mansonella perstans
ATAAAAATGATATAACAACTGACCTTCTTCTCTTGAATATATTCTTGCAGGTGGTACCATTCTAGTGTGTGAAGCACAACTGTACGAACATTATAGTTTGAGAGCGAACCTCACCGGAAGGGTGTCATGCCAGTGCTTGACACACAGTTGTACGGACGTTGCAATTAGCAGGTAATTTGCGTAACAGACGGCGTCATCCCAGTGCTCCGACACTGGGATCCAGCCTTTCCCATGATCATCAAAATATTGTATTTTAACATAAAACAGCTACTTTTATACTCACCAACTTAATAAAATTCTCGGATTGCCAGTGTCAAGCACTGACATGACGCCCTCCAGTAGCACAATGTTTTGCACAGCTGTGTGTCAAGCACTGGTAATGGCAAAATTGTGGGTGTTATCCAAATAGCCCTTTTCCTGTCAACTAAGTAGCTCCATTTCTTGTCATCCAAGTAGCTGACACTAGGATTTATGATGCTGCTTTACTAATAAATATTTAAGAAATTTACCGAATAAGAGAAAAGGCAAAAAAAACCAGTTGGTGGCTAGTAATTCATATTAACTTTATAAATTAGCGTTTTTTTATTCTAAACGTCTAATCTAGCTGCTTTTAAACCTCAACTGACCTAAATTTAAATGTTAAGAGATTCACTAAACAGAAAAAAGGCGAAAGAAACCCAGTTAGCTAGTTATTCACTATCTATCTTTTAAGTTGGCATTTTTTTTATTGTCTTAAACGCTTTAACAAACGCATTTTAGCTTATACTAGGTAAAAACCTTGAAAATTTACAAAGGCGAGGTGCGCATAGTGCAAAAAATTAAATAACAGTACGCCAAGTACATTGAGCCTTTGTTGTTTTATCTATACAGACTGAAGCTAAATAATAGCTTCAGTGTTATAATATTGGAGGAACTTGTCAAGTAATTTTTTGTTTCTAAATCGTCAACGTTCTTCATTATTAAAAAACCCTTGGCAGGTTATTCATGTTCGATTATCATGAAGTTTATACAAATTAATAAATGGCCTATGGCAAGCAACCCAGAGGAAAGAAATAATGATAAGCAAAGAGCGCTAGATAACGCAATAAGTCAGATTGAAAAAGTATTCGGTAAAGGCGCTATAATGAAACTAAAGCAGAATCCTGTAGAGAAGATAGATACAATATCTACAGGGTCAATTGCGCTTGATTCAGCCCTAGGTGTTGGGGGATTGCCGAAAGGACGTATAATTGAGATATTTGGTCCTGAGAGTTCTGGTAAAACCACTCTTGCTTTGCATGTAATTGCTGAAGCTCAGAAAAAGGGAGGGTTATGTGCATTTATCGATGCAGAGCACGCATTGGATGTCATATATGCCCGTAAACTTGGAGTAAACACTGATGATTTGGTAATCTCACAACCAGATACTGGAGAGCAAGCGTTACATATCGTTGAGTATTTAGTGTGTTCTGGTGCAGTTGATGTGATAGTTGTTGACTCTGTTGCAGCATTAACTCCAAGAGCTGAAATCGAAGGAGATATGGGTGATCAACACATGGGATTGCAAGCGAGACTTCTAAGTCATGGGCTCAGGAAACTAACTTCCGCAGTTTCAAAAGCGAATTGTATATTAATATTTATTAATCAAATTCGTATGAAGATAGGAGTGGTGTATGGAAACCCTGAAACTACCACCGGTGGGAATGCGTTAAAATTTTATGCTTCTATAAGGCTTGATATAAGAAAAATCGGTGCAATAAAGGATAAAGAAAATATCACGGGCAATGAAACGAGAGTTAAAGTTGTAAAAAATAAAGTCGCTCCTCCATTTAGAGAAGCAAAGTTTAATATAATGTACAATGAAGGCATATCAAGACTCGGAGAGATGATAGATATAGGAGCAAAACTTGGTGTGCTTGAAAAAGCAGGTGCTTATTATTCATACAATAACACACGTCTTGGACAAGGAAGGGAGAATGTAAAAAATTACCTCGAGACAAACAAGGAAGTTGCAAATGAGATAGAAACCAAAATTAGAGATTTATTTAGAAATCGCATTAACTCTATTGCGATGGAAGAAGAAAGCGAGCAGCTTTTAGAAGAATCAGTTTTCTAATCTAGCTGAAGTTTGTGTTGGACGCAATCGTCTTACTGCTGCAGTATCTTCATATAGATTCTGCAATGAAGAGCAGGATATCAAATCGTTGATGAATCTAAGCTGCTTTGGCTATAATATAACGTTTACAATATTAGCTCATATCAAAAAGCTTTTTGAAGCGTAAAAAAAAACTTCCCATGAGGAGTGATAAATGATAAGTTGTTAATAGTAGGTTATCGTTATTAAGATTATGTGTTTTAGTTTACCTAATGTAAACAAGGAAGGTTATTTGTTTATAGTAATTTCTTTTATAGTAACATGTATAGCGTTCTCTATATCTTGGGGTTTTGGCGTTACATGCTTGTTTCCAACGTTATTGTGCACTTATTTCTTTCGCGACCCAGTAAGGGTTGTTCCAGGCAATAAAGACCTTGTGCTAAGCCCTGCAGATGGTGTGATTTCAAAAATTGAAGAGGTGAGTTACTCTTTATCAACAGAAGACGAAGAAGAAAAGAAATTCACGCTTGTTAGCATATTCTTAAGCATTTTGGATGTGCACGTGAATCGTATACCAATATCTGGTACAATAAAGGAAATGCACTATAAGAAAGGCAAGTTCGTGTCTGCAATGAGCAATAAGTATAGTAACGAAAACGAAAAACAGGTTATTGTGGTTGAGTATGGAAAGGAAAAAGAAATTATTGTAGAGCAAATAGCTGGGTTAATTGCACGTCGTATCGTTTGTAATTTAAGAGCATCTCAAAACGTAAAAGCAGGTGAAAGGTTTGGGATTATAAGATTTGGCAGCAGGGTAAATATTTACGTTCCTACTGATGTAGAAATAAGAGTCTCAGAAGGGCAAACTGTTGTTGGCGGTGAAACAATTATAGCAAATTTGAATAAGGAAAGTGCTCAAGAGAAGCTTACTTTTGATGTCATATGAGCAGTAATGGCAGTAGCAGTAGGTCTTTACCTATTGCCAAGTTATTCCCAAATTTTATAACTTTATTGGGTTTATGCTCTGGTCTTACTTCGATTAAATTTACATTTAATGAACAGTGGGAGTTTGCGGTAATTTTTATTATCATTGCAGCAATTATAGATGGAATGGATGGCAGAATAGCGAGAATTTTAAAATCAACTAGTGATTTTGGAGCGCAGCTTGATTCTTTTGCAGATTTTCTAAATTTTGGTGCAGCACCTGCATTTCTTTTATATTTTTGGAAGTTAAAGGGAATTAAAGTTATAGGGTGGATATTAGTAATGATATATGTTATCTGCATTTCGATAAGACTTGCAAGGTTTAATGTATCGTTGAATGCAGAACAACTTGACTGGGAAAAATTCTTCTTTTCTGGTGTTCCAGCACCGATATGTGCTTTACTTTCTTTATTGCCAATAATCATTACCTTTCAATCTCATGAAAGTGAAAACTTACTTTTTATGGAGCAATTTTTTAACATAAGAAATACGGCTTGTTACTTTTTAGCTATTTCATTTTTTTCAGTCAGCCATATTCCAACTTTCTCTGCAAAGTACATTTATATTCCTAGGAGCCTGTACTATATATTTGTGTCACTTTTTGGAGTATTTATCGTATTTTTTGTCAGTAAGCCTTGGATTACTCTACCAATTCTAGGTGTAATATATACACTGACTATTCCAGTAAGCATTGGGCTCTACATATATTACACCTATAAAGCTCGTTAGCCAAAGATTGTAACAAAAAGTGGTAAGTAGCATGGTTATAAAAATAAGTAAACTATTAAATTCATTTCTGTACGTAAGAATATTTAACATTCCATTTATAATTATTTGGGTAATTGCAACTGGAGTTTTTTATACGGTTCAGTTCAAATTTACTAACTTTAGGTTGTTCAAGCATGAAATACAAACGCTATTTAACCTAAAATGTAATCATAATGATGGTATAATCACTTATATTCAAGCGTTCGCAACAGTAATTTTAGGAACGGTTGGTCTTGAGGTAAATCAGGAGTTGCCATAGCTATCACAATATGGGGCCCAAGTGCAATTTTTTGGATGATAATTACTGGAATACTTGGTATGTCGATAATAAGATTTGCCGAAGTGGTGCTTGCATTCAATTATCGCTCTAAAAACTCAACTAGCGGGGCTTTTTATTACATGAGATACGGGCTTGCTAAGATTGGATTTGTTAGGACTGGTAAATTTCTTGCATTCACTTATGCAATTATGTTACTTATTGCAATAATTTTAGATGTCATACCATTTCAGGCAAATAAAATTGCAACATTGTCAAACAATCTCTTTGAATATAACGCGTCTATTATTATATTGTTACTTGTCTTAATTGTAATACTGGGAGGAATAAAACGAATTGCTTTCGTTTCAACAGGTTTAGCACCAATTACGATAATATTGTATATAGGCATGTGTGTGTATTTAATCTATGTAAACGGAAGTAATCTGTTGAATGCTTTATCTACAATATTCCAAGATATCTTTAACAAATCATCCATAGGAGGTGGGGTGCTGAGTGGGTTAATAGCCGGAGTTAGAAGATCAGTATTTGCTATAATGAAGCAGGTACCGGAACAGCGGCAATGGTGCATTCATCTGTGAAAGAGGAAGACCCCATTAAAGTTGGAAGTGTTACAATGATTGCACCACTTGTAGATACAATATTAGTTTCATTCTTGACTGGTATTGTGATAATTATCACTGGTATGCATAATACTTATTACATTGGTTAGCAGGTATTTTCAACAGCCTTGCCTTTATTTAGCAAGCTAGTTCTTCCGCTGATAATGTTTTCCTTTGCATTTTCCACAATAATAGCTTATCGTTACTATTGTGAAGTTGCCTTGCTGTACTTATTTGGTAGCAAAAAGTACTGATATTGTTCCAAGTTCTTATAAGTGGGTTCGGCGTATATCAGTTATATGTCAAAAAGTATAAAATTTATGTCTTATTTAGGCGACAGTTTTTTTATGTGTCTTATAATTCCAAATGCTGTTGCAATATATCTACTGAAAAGGGAAGTCTCGAACACAATAAATTATTATTACAATTCTAAAAGGTATTAAACATGATTTATAGATTGCTTTGTGCGGTATTATTTTGCCTATTGTTTAATAATGCGCACGCTGCTTTGGATTTTTACGAAAACTATGGCGCTGTATTAAGTGGAATAAACAATTTCATGAATGAGGTGTTGTTTTTCAAGATTTTCTACGTTCCATTTATAATTCTTTTGTTAGCGTTCGGTTATGTATTTCTGACGTTGCGTTTTCGATTTCTCAACATCAGAATGTTTAAACATGCGTTTGCTATTTTGTGTGGAAAATATGACACAAATCATCACGATGGCCACATTACGCATTTTCAGGCATTTGTAACAGCACTTTCAAGTACGGTTGGCCTTGGAACTGTTGCTGGTGTTGCAATTGCAGTTTCAATGGGAGGACCAGGAGCAGTGCCTTGGATGATGATTACAGGCTTTTTTGGTATGTCAGCAAAATTTGCCGAAGTGACTTTAGCATTTAGGCACAGAACAACAGAAGATCAGGAGCAATTATTTAGCGGTCCCTTTCAATACATAAGAAATGGACTAGAGGAATTTGGATTTAAGAAACTTGGTGTTGTATTAGCTGCGGTATATGCAGTGTTTTTTGTGTTATCAGGCCTTGGTGGAAGTGTAGCGTTTCAAACCAACCAAATGGTTTCAATATTATCTGGTTATTCAAATTGGGTGGATAGTCATCCTTGGTTTCTTTCTTCTATAATTTCCGCATTACTTGCTCTGGTAATCATAGGTGGAATTAAGAGAATAGCCAGGGTATCTTTCGCGCTGGTGCCTATTATGTCACTCGTATATATTTTTAGTTGTGTCATTATAATCGCATTTAATATTCACAACTTTAGCAACGCATTTAAAATGTTATTTTCCAATATGATAGATTTCAATGCCGTTGGTGGAGGAGTAGTTGGAACATTAGTTACTGGAATTCAAAGAGCGATTTTTGCCAGTGAAGCAGGTGTTGGTTCTGCTTCAATTACACATGCAGTAGCTAAAGATGAAGAGCCAGTTAGAACTGGACTAGTTGCAATGATAGAACCATGCTTTGATACAATGTTAATTTGTTGTTTGACAGGGATAACAATAGTTATAACGGGTGCGTATCAGGCTGGTGTTGGCGAAGGGATATTGATTACTCAAAAGGCATTTGAAACAGTTTCTTCTTGGTTTCCTATACTTTTGACAATAGCTGCACCTTTGTTTGCGTTTTCTTCAGTAATTTCGTTTGTGTATTGCTGTGAAGTGGGATGGCTATATTTGTTTGGTGCAAAGAGTATAGTGATATATCGCATAGCGGTAATAATTGTGGCGTTTTTCTCCGGTCTTTCTAAGGATATAATGACTATTGCCAATATCGGTGGAGCTTTATTCTCTTGTTTGGCTCTCATCAACATGACAGCACTTATGCTGTTTAGTAGTAAGATTAACGATGAAGTTCAATGCTACCTGAGGAGGCTGAGAGATAACAAGATTAGCTAGATTTTTGTTACGATGGAGAAGTATATAGTTCTTATGTTATCCTACGTGTTGGGTTCAATAACGTTTAGCTTAATCATTATAAGGATAAAAGGAATAAATTTAAGAAGAGTAGGTTCTGGAAACATCGGAGCTACAAATGTTGCAAGAACAGGGAATAAAAAACTTGCTGCTCTTGCTTTACTTCTGGACTCCTTGAAGGGATTCATCGCGGTTCATATAGCGCAACAATTTTTTGGTAGTGGTAGCTTTTACATATGTGCATCCGCAATGTTAGCAGTCCTAGGGCACATGTTTCCTGTATGGTTAAAATTCAGTGGAGGGAAGGGGGTTGCAACAACTTTGGGGATTTTGATAGCACTTAGTATTCATATGGCATTAGTGTTTATATTTGTTTGGCTAGCAGTATTTTTTATCTTTCGATACTCCTCTCTTGCCTCCTTAATGGCTACTGCAGCAATTGTTGCGATATCCCTTTTTTTTCAAAAAGACTTATTTTTTACTCTATTGATCGTGGCAGTATTAGTTTTTTTAAAGCACCACAAAAATATTGAAAATCTTCTACAAGGCAAGGAGTGCAAATTTCGTAAGCAGTAACGTACCTTTAGCCAATGTTGTTAACTTAAGAGCCTCCATGTAAACTCTTCTAAAGACATGATGGCGTTTGGGCTTATCCGTGTTACCCAATAGAAACGAAAAAAACTACTTGAAAGTTCCTCCAATATTATAACACTGAAGCTATTATTTATCTTCAACCCATACAGATTAAACAACAAAAAAACTCAATGTACTTGGCGTACTATTGTTTAATTTTTTGCACTGTGTGCACCTCATGCCTTTATAAACTTTCAAGGTTTTTACCTAGTATAAGCTAAAATGTGTTTGTTAAAGCGTTTAAGACAATAAAAAAATGCCAATTTAAAAGATAGATAGTAAATAACTAGCTAACAGGGTTTCTTTTGCCTTTTTTTTGGTAAATTTCTTAAGCATAAAGATTATATCAACTCTCGTTATCAAACAAAATACATAATAAATTCGCTAAACCTCTTATCGCAGGGAGACTTTTTAATTTACCATTGAGATTTGTTATATTACAACATCTACTGAGAATTTCATATATCTGGCTATGATTAGGATTATAATGAAGAGAAGTTTTCTTTAAATTTATTAGTTTTAAGTTCCTAGTATCTTTACCTTTGCGATATAAGTTCATACAGTTGTATGTTACGTGCTGAAAAGAAACTATTTAATTGTATTTATCTTGTCTAACGTTCGTTGTAGAATAATACATGCAGCAATTTTATCATCTATTTTTTTCGATTTTGTGATTGGTACTCCAGTAATCTTTAGTGTATGAGCCGCAATGGACGTTGACAAGCTTTCATCTTGTAAATATATACTTACCTTATATTTTTTTATCATTTTGTTTGCAAATTGGATTATGGTCTCGCACCACTCACTTTTTTGCTTCTCTATTTCCAGTGGTAATCCCATTACTATTGACCCAGCTTCATTTTCTTTGAATGTCCTGTTTAAATAACCTAAATCTTTACTTACATTTTTTCTGTGGTATACACTGTGAGCTGTGGCTATGAGCTGCGTTTTATCACTGAATGCTATACCTATTTGCTTTTCTCCCATGTCAAGGCACATTATAGACTTGTCTTTTGGAATAGACTTTAGAAATTCATAAGGATCTCTATGTAGCATTTACTGACATGACAAACACTCATCATAATCGATATTTGTTTTTTGCTGCAATATTTCACTTTTTTTTAATATGTCGTGCGAAACTTTGTCGGCCCTCTGCATTGACTGTGATCTACAGTAATATAAACTTTTTAGGCCTTTTTTCCAAGCAAGCATGTGTATTTTATGCAAGTAACGTTTATGTACGTTAGCAGGTAGAAACAAATTTACTGATTGAGATTGGCAAATGTAAGGTGTTCTATCGCTTGCGTGTTCTATAATCCATCTTTGATCAAGCTCATACGCTGTTTTGAATGTCAATTTTTCATGTTCACTAAGAAAATCTAAGTGCTGTACGGAACCTTCATTTGTTGAGATTGAGGACCATATTTTATCATTGTCTTGATTTTTTTCTGCCAATAGTTTTTGTAAGAATTTGTTTCGCACTACAAATGAACCTGTTAGTGTCTTCTGTGTAAATACGTTTGCTGCATATGGTTCTATTCCGGGGGAAGTATTGCCTGCAATAATGGAAATTGAGGCAGTTGGAGCAATAGCAAGCTTATGTGTAAATCTTTCCATTAGATTGATTTCTTTAGCGTCAAGACATGCTCCCTTTTCTTCTGCTAATTTTTTAGAAACCATATCTGCCTGCTCACGTAAATACTTAAATATTTTTTTATTCCACTGTTGTGCTGTTACTGATTCAAAAGGAACCATTTTACTTTGTAAAAATGAGTGAAAGCCCATAACACCAAGACCGATACTACGCTCTCTTATTGCAGAATATTTTGCTCGCTGTATTTCGTTTGGTGCTTTATTTATGAAATCCTCTAACACATTGTCAAGAAAACGCATTATATCTTCTATGAAAAGTTCATTGTCTTTCCATTCTTCGTAGTATTCAAGATTCACTGATGATAGACAACACACAGCAGTACGAGATTTGTTTAGATGATCGTAACCTGTAGTTAAAATGATTTCACTGCACAGATTTGACATTTTGATGTCTAGATTGAGTTTTTTGTAAGACCCTGGCTTATTATTATTTGTTGCATCAAGAAAAATAATGTAAGGTTCTCCAGTTTCAATTCTCGCTGTTAATATTTTGATCCATATGTCACGTGCTTTGACGGTTGAGATAACTTTGTTGTTATGAGTACTAATCAAATCCCATTCTCGATCATTCTCAACAGCTTGCATGAATTTATCATTTACTGTCACGGCATGATGTATATTTAATGCTTTACGGTTCGGATCACCTCCCGTTGGCTTGCGTATATCAAGAAACTCTTCTATCTCTGGATGAGATACAGGAAGGTAAACTGCTGAACTTCCTCTTCTTAAGGACCCTTGACTGATTGCAAGCGTTAGAGCATTTTGCACCACAATAAATGGTACAATTCCAGATGTTTTACCGCTGCCCTTTACACTTTCACCAATTGAACGTAGATTTCCCCAATAACTACCTATGCCTCCTCCACGTGCAGCAAGCCAGACATTTTCATTCCATAAATCAACTATTCCCTGCAAGCTGTCTTCAGTTTCATTGAGAAAACAAGAGATGGGTAACCCTCTTTTGGTACCACCATTGCTAAGTATTGGTGTTGAAGGCATGAACCACAAGTTGCTCGTGTAGTCATAAAGACGCTGTGCATGATCTTTATTATCAGAATAATAGCTGGCAATGCGTATGAAAAGATCTTGATAACTTTCATTTTCCATCAGATACCTATCCGATAGAACTGCTTTTCCAAAATTAGTTAATTTACCATTTTTTTCGTGATTAATAGTGATATTACTCATAAAATTCCTCTTCATATTTTATTGTGTATAGATACTGCTTTGAGCAATAGTGATCTTTAAGCTGAGCTCTTCGATTTTTTTTGTGGATGCTGTAGCGCAAACAAGATACCATTAACCTGACTTCCATATATTTTACAGTAACTTATATAACTTATTTGCATATTTATTTCTTTTGCAACGTGTTGGACATAACTTTCTGAGTGGCAAAAGTAATCTCCTTTATTTACAAAATCAATGCCTTCACCTTCCTTTCTTCTTATTAAGCATATGATTACTCCTTTTTTGCTCATAGATCCTTTTGCTAGTTCCAATTCTGCCTGGAAGTCATGTAGATAATGTAACACTTCGGCAAAAATAATGACATCATACAAATAATTTCTTTCTTGTTTAAGGAAATCTGTCATTTCCATATGTATTAATTCATTATAAACAGGTTTACCCTTTATAAAGCATCCTCTGGCAATATTTAGCATTCTGTTTGAAATGTCAACTCCTGTTATGCAATTTCCAGTATTGTGTATTTTTAAGAAATGACCACATATTCCAGTTCCACAACCAAGATCAAGTATGTTGAGTGCAGAAGTAGAGTTATTAAAGATTTCTGTAATTACCATGTGCGCAAGTTCATGTCCTCTGTATTGTTTAGCGATTAACCAATGCTCAACAAAATACTCGCCAATGTAATCAAAATATTGTTTTATGAGGTTTTTAGGCAATTTTGTGATCGACGCAGGGTTTGTCATTTTGTTTATGTAATAAGAAGCTTCTTCATAGTTACTGTCTAGTTTTAGTGTCTTTGTCAAATAGGTATGGGCTTTGTTAATATTTCCCATTGCAAAATGACACCTTCCAATGTTATACCAAACTACGGGTAAGTTGGAATAGAATATGCTGATCAACCAAAATCTTAGCTTTGCATCTGGTATGTGACCCTTATAGAAGTGATATAAACCGATTTCAATGTTGGTGTTTAATAGGTTTTTGGACTTTTCGAAAAATGCTGTTGCTTTTTTATAGAGGTTATTGTATTGATTTACAGCAAATTGTTTGGCCTTCTTAATATTAAACATACCGATTAACTTGCGAATAAAACTTAAAATAACACTTATAAAGGGTAATTTGCCTTTCATATTTTAGGTACCCTTGGCGCTTACTACCATTTTTGAGTAGACCTGATTTTTAAAGCATTTTATATTATGGAATATTTTTTTCATTGATCTTTAAATTGTATATAATTGTACTTTAACACTCACCTAAATTATAAATTTTACCTACTTAGGATTACAAGTATATTATTTGTTGCTAATATAAGAAATATTTTTTGTAAAAAAGCGTTGACACATTGCTCATTAGTTCCTAACATGTAAGAAGTTAATTTGGTTTTTAGATGTTTGACAAGTTTTATGGTAGAGATTAATTTAATCTTAATTCAATTTCAATAATATTTAACTCTGCATATTCTGCATATAGTCGAGTAAATAAATTATTTAAGAGCACTTGATGAATGCCTTGGCGTTAAAAGGCGATGAAGGACGTGACAGGCTGCGATAAGCTGCGGGGAATTGTCAATAAGTTTTAATCCGCAGATTTCCGAATGGGGAAACCTAACTAGTTGAGCTAGTTATTGCATGTTAAATCAATATGCAAAGCAAACTTGGTGAACTGAAATATCTAAGTAACCAAAGGAAAAGAAATCAACTGAGATTCTGTTAGTAGTGACGAGCGAAAGCGGAAAAGGCTAGCGGTTTAAGAATAAGAATTAGAATACTCTGGAAAGAGTAACCATAGAAGGTGATAGTCCTGTATAAGTAGAAAGTTTTTAAATCCTCGAGTAAAGCGGGACACGTGAAATCCTGTTTGAATATGGGGGGACCATCCTCCAAGCCTAAATACTCTTTAACGACCGATAGTGAACGAGTACCGTGAGGGAAAGGTGAAAAGAACCCCGGGAGGGGAGTGAAATAGAATCTGAAATCAAGTGCTTACAAACAGTTGGAGCTTTATGTTTTCGCTACAAGAGCAATCTTGTAGTTGGTTTACATTAGAGTGACAGCGTACCTTTTGCATAATGGGTCAGCGAGTTAATCTATAGAGCAAGCTTAAGCCGTTAGGTGTAGGCATAGCGAAAGCGAGTCTGAATAGGGCGTTTTAGTTTTATGGATTAGACCCGAAACCAAGTGATCTAGTCATGACCAGATTGAAGGTGTGGTAAAACATACTGGAGGATCGAACCAGTTAATGTTACAACATTATTGGATGAGTTGTGATTAGGGGTGAAAGGCCAATCAAACTTGGAAATAGCTGGTTCTCCGCGAAATCTATTTAGGTAGAGCGTTATATGTATGTTGTTGGGGGTAGAGCACTAGATAGACTAGGGAGACTCACCGTCTTACCAAATCTAACTAAACTCCGAATACCAATAATTAATTATATAACAGACACACTGCGGGTGCTAAGTCCGTGGTGAAAAGGGAAACAACCCAGATCACTATCTAAGGTCCCAAAATTACAGCTAAGTGGGGAAGGAAGTAGAAAAATCATTACAGCTAGGAGGTTGGCTTGGAAGCAGCCATCCTTTAAAGAAAGCGTAACAGCTCACTTGTCTAAATAAGTTTTTCTGCGCTGAAAATGTACCGGGGCTAAAGCTGTATACCGAAGATGTGGGTGCTTATTGATTCCGATCAATATGTGCGGTAGCGGAGCGTTCTGTAAGTCTATGAAGGTAGTTTGTGAAAACTGCTGGAGATATCAGAAGTGAGAATGCTGACATAAGTAGCGTAAAAGAGTGTGAAAAACACTCTCACCAAAAATCTAAGGGTTCCTACGTTAAGTTAATCTGCGTAGGGTTAGTCGGTTCCTAAGGCGAGTTCATAAAGGAGTAGTCGATGGAAATCAGGTTAATATTCCTGAACCTCTTAAGTGTGACGGGTTTTGTATTTGTATAGGTCTGATTGGATTGATCTATGCTTAAAAGAAGCTCCAGGAAATAGCACTTATATTCATGAGGCCGTACCGTAAACCGACACTGGTGGATGAGTAGAGTATACTAAGGTGTTGAAAGAATGATGTTGAAGGAACTCGGCAAATTATACCTGTAACTTCGGAAGAAGGGTAACCTGCTTTTAGGCAACTATTAGTAGGTGGCACAAAATAGGGAGTAGCGACTGTTTACTAAAAACACAGGACTCTGCAAACACGTAAGTGGAAGTATAGGGTCTGACGCCTGCCCGGTGCTGGAAGGTTAATAGGAAGGGTGCAAGCTCCAAATTGAAGCCCCAGTAAACGGCGGCCGTAACACTGACGGTCCTAAGGTAGCGAAATTCCTTGTCGGGTAAGTTCCGACCCGCACGAATGGCGTAACGATTTCTCCACTGTCTCCAACATCAATTCAGCGAAATTGAATTCCCCGTGCAGATGCGGGGTACCCGCGGTTAGACGAAGAGACCCCGTGCACCTTTACTATAGCTTTACATTGTTATTAAAAATGTAATGTGCAGGATAGGTGGGAGATTTTGAAGTTATGGCGCTAGCTGTAATGGAGTCAACCTTGAGATACCACCCTTTAGATTTTTGGTACCTAACTATGTTTCATTACCTGGAACTAGGACATTGTATGGTGGGTAGTTTGACTGGGGCGGTCGCCTCCTAAAAGGTAACGGAGGCGTGCGAAGGTAAGCTAGAGCTGGTCGGAAATCAGCTTGATAGTACAATGGCATAAGCTTGCCTGACTGCAAGGCTGACAAGCCAAGCAGAGACGAAAGTCGGTCATAGTGATCCGGTGATTCTGTATGGAAAGGTCATCGCTCAACGGATAAAAGGTACGCCGGGGATAACAGGCTGATGGTGTTCAAGAGTTCATATCGACGATACCGTTTGGCACCTCGATGTCGACTCATCACATCCTGGAGCTGGAGAAGGTCCCAAGGGTTCGGCTGTTCGCCGATTAAAGTGATACGTGAGTTGGGTTTAGAACGTCGTGAGACAGTTCGGTTTCTATCTGCCGTGGGTGAAGGAAATTTGAGAAGATCTAACTCTAGTACGAGAGGACCGAGATGGATATACCTCTGGTGTACCAGCTGTTATGCCAATAGCATTGCTGGGTAGCTATGTATAGATGGGATAATTGCTGAAAGCATATAAGCAAGAAACCCTCTTCAAAAAGATTTCCCAATTAAGGCCGTGGAAGACTACCACGTTGATAGGCTAGGTGTGGAAGCATGGTAACATGTGAAGCTAACTAGTACTAATAGCCTGATTGATTTATTTGCTTTCTATATGTGCATATGCAGTGTTAAATATTAGATTTAATTTATTGAACTAGAGGTTTTTATTAACTTGGTGGCTATAGCAAAAATGAAACACCCGACCCCATCTCGAACTCGGAAGTGAAACTTTTTAGCGCTGATGGTACTTGCAAAGGGAGAGTAAGTCGCTGCCAAGTTTATAAAAATTTCTTTATCAATTAAGTGGTGAGCATGCTTTTATTTTAATTCCCTTATTTTACTACTGTTTTTAAATCTTTACTTTAGCTGCGTTGTCTTTTCTTCCTTATATGTTTGTCATTTTCTATGTCATCTAACATTGTTCCTACTTCCTCTAGTTGATTTCCTTTTGAAGGGGAATGACTGATCTCTGGTAATATTGCATTATTCTTCACATTCTTTAATAATATTTCTTGTTGAAGAAATGCTGATTCCCAATCTATCCGTGTTCCTGTTCTTTTTTCTCTAGAGGGAAATAAAGGCTCATACATCTCACCAAAGCTTATGTTATTTACCTCATTTATGTGTTCTATCATTCACCACACCCATTAACTATTTTTAAAAATTTTACCTATGTTATCATAAATAATATAGCTGTAAATACCTTAATTGAGA
>NZ_JACZHU010000011.1:14999-18394 GCF_020278605.1 Wolbachia endosymbiont of Mansonella perstans
TTGGCAAATAGTTAGATCTTTCTGTAAGTTTTTATAACTTGCTTGCATAATATTTCTATGAGTCAATATTATATAATAATATCCTACGTTATTTATATTTAGAATGATGAATCTGGCAAGTACCCGTAATCGTCTTTTGATTTTGTTTCTTTTTGCTGCTTTTCCAACTTTTTTACTGATAACTAGACCTGTTCTAATAGTGTAAATATACTTTTCGGGCTCTTTCTCTTTTATGGCATATAACGATATGTAGAACCCACGATAAAAAAGACCACCAGATGCTAGCTTATTTTTAAAAGCAAATGAAAACTCTTTTTTTTTATGCTCGATAACTTAACTATGCACATAGTTTTTTGCATCCCAATGAGCGACGCCTATTGAGAATTTTCCTCCCAGCTTTTGTTGTCATACGTAAGCGGAAGCCGTGCCTGCGCTTTTTTATCAAATTTTTCGGTTGAAATGTTCTCTTCATTGTTTTTATAAATATAATTAGTTATTTTAATTTATTTTACTTTATTGTCAAATGATGGTTCCATTATATTTGGATAATCTTAAAGTTGTATTCTCGTAAAATAAGATTTGATAGATGAATTCGTTGGTAATAATCCTTTCCATACCTACGCTACTAATTCTTTTATTTTGCTTTAAGCAAGTGGATAAGATTAAATCTTATTTATATCTTAGTTGTATATGGATGTTAACTTGGTTATTAATACTCTGTAACAATTGTTTTATAACTTCCATTTCTGTAGCGTTACTTTTTTTCATGTTTGCTTTTATATTTAAAAGCAAAAGAAATAAGATAATCAAATTTTCACTGTTTGTGGCTCTAGCCATATCATTTTTTATCACTTTATTTATAATGTTATCTATTCTTACCCAATCTATTAATTTTTTTAAAGAAGTAGCTATTTCAGAATTCTTATTTTGCTTGAAATGGAGCCATAATGTGGTAACTATCAATGGAGAAAAAATAGGATGTTTTGGTATAACTCCGCTTTTGGTTGGCACTTTGGTTATAACTATTGTAGCAATGCTGGTTGCTATTCCGCTTGGTTTGTTTTCTGCAATATATATTAGTGAATATGCGAGTGGGAAAGTGCGTTACATTGTTAATACGACTTTGCAAGTTTTGTCTGCTATTCCTACAGTCGTGTATGGATATTTCTCGGTTGTATTTTTATCTTCTTCTGTGAAACAGATAACAAATTTTTTTGGTTTGAATATACACTCAGAGAGTGCCCTAGTTGCTGGTTTATCGATAGGGATAATGATTCTTCCTTTTATTATTTCCTTATTGGAGGATGCAATCAGGTCTGTTCCAAAGAGCCTATGCTATGGCTTTATGGCATTGGGAGCCACTCCAGCAGAAACTATATGGCGCATAACAATACCTTATGCAATGCCGACAATTTTAAGTGCAATTTTGTTGTCAATTTCGAGGGTGATAGGTGAAACAATGATCGTGCTGATGGCTGTGGGAATCAATTCAAACTTGACTTTTAATCCTCTCAATTCAGTTACTACTATTACTGTACAAATTGCTACATTACTTACTGGAGATCAGGATTTCAATAGTGTACAAACTCTTGCTGCTTATGCACTTAGCTTAGTGTTATTTATTATTACTTGGCTCTTAAATGCGTTTGCACTGTTCATAATAAAGCGTAATTAGCAAATGTTGTTGCAAAATTTCTACTAATAATATAAGATTTATTTTCTTGAAGAGTTCTTTGGGAACTTTTTTATAAAGTTTTCGTGTTAGGTAATAAAAGTAAAGAGATGAATATAGGTAGAACGGTTAAGGTAACTCAAGCAGTTGTTGATTTAAAATTTGAAGGCAAGCTACCTAAAATATTTAATGCTTTAAAAAGCAAACTAAAATATAGGGGCAAGGAGCTGATTTTAGAAGTTTCACAGCATATAGGTGACAATATAGTCCGTTGTATTGCTATGGATAGCACAGATGGTGTGTCAAGAGATGACGAATTTGTTGATACAGGTGTACCAATATCAGTTCCGGTTGGGCGTTCAACTTTAGGGAGAATCTTTAATGTTGTAGGAGAGCTTATAGATAAGTGTGGTTCGCTGAAAGGAAAATACAATTTAGAACCTATACACAGAACGCCTCCAAGTTTTACTGAGCAGAGGATACAGGAAGAAGTTTTAGTTACAGGAATAAAAGTTATAGATCTTCTTGCACCTTACCTTAAGGGAGGAAAAATTGGTTTATTTGGTGGAGCTGGTGTTGGAAAAACAGTTCTGATAATGGAATTGATTAATAATATAGCAAAAGCTCATAAAGGATTTTCTGTGTTTGCCGGAGTAGGAGAAAGGACGCGTGAAGGTAATGACCTTTATTATGAGATGATCACTTCAAATGTGATAGATATAAATGAGCATGAAAAATCTCAAGCT
This sequence comes from Wolbachia endosymbiont of Mansonella perstans, assembly GCF_020278605.1. Classification (NCBI taxonomy): domain Bacteria; kingdom Pseudomonadati; phylum Pseudomonadota; class Alphaproteobacteria; order Rickettsiales; family Anaplasmataceae; genus Wolbachia; species Wolbachia endosymbiont of Mansonella perstans. The sequence continues at coordinate 17,418 of NZ_JACZHU010000011.1, forward strand.
GTTTTGGTTTATGGTCAGATGAATGAGCCTCCAGGGGCAAGGGCTAGGGTTGCTTTAACAGCTCTAACTATGGCAGAGTATTTTCGTGATCGTGAAAATCAAGATGTTTTATTTTTCGTGGATAATATCTTCCGTTTTACTCAAGCTGGTTCTGAGGTTTCTGCTTTACTTGGAAGAATACCTTCAGCTGTTGGTTATCAGCCAACCCTTGCAACCGATATGGGTGCAATGCAAGAGAGAATAGCTTCAACTACTTCAGGTTCCATTACTTCTGTGCAAGCTATATATGTTCCTGCGGATGATTTAACTGATCCAGCTCCTGCAACTACTTTTTCTCACCTTGATGCAACCACAGTGTTATCAAGGCAAATAGCTGAAATTGGGATATACCCTGCTGTTGATCCACTTGATTCGACTTCTCAGTCTTTGTCTACTGAAATCATTGGTGAAGAGCATTATAAGGTGGCTTCTGAGGTAAAGCGTATATTGCAAACTTATAAATCACTGCAAGATATTATTGCAATACTTGGTATGGATGAACTATCTGATGAGGATAAAATTGTTGTTGATAGGGCTCGTAAAATTCAGAAATTTCTTTCTCAACCTTTTCACGTTGCGGAGGTATTTACTGGCATGCCTGGTAAATTTGTTTCACTTTTCGATACCGTTTCTGGCTTTAAAGGGATTGTTGAAGGCAAGTATGATCACTTGCCAGAGGCTGCCTTTTATATGGTGGGGAATATAGACGAAGCAATGCAAAAGGCTGAATTAATAAAGGCTGAAACTAAAGTTGGAGCTAAAAATTAAAGATTATGGGTACCTTCAAAGTGCAATTTTTTTCTCCTGATAATCAAATTTTATTCAATAAAGTGGCTTCTCTTTCAATAATTGGGCTTGAAGGGGAGCTTATGGTTTTAGCTCACCATTCTCCTTATTTGATTTATTTATTGCCTGGCATAATTACTGTTAAGATGAGT
>NZ_JACZHU010000150.1:0-774 GCF_020278605.1 Wolbachia endosymbiont of Mansonella perstans
CTTTCTTTATACCTTCTTCAAGTTTGTATTCAAAAATAGCTTCCTCTTTGTATAGATCCATTATTCTTTCTTCATATACAGTTAGATCTTTTTCATTCCAGTTAAACCTGTCTAATTTATCATATGCTCTTTTTATTATTGGCACTTCTCTTGCAATTTTCTTTAGATCTTTTTCAGTGGTTTCTTCTGCATGCTTGAAAAAAAACACCAGCGTTCTACTATGCTTGCTAGTTGCTCTACTTTATTTTTAGGAAATTTTGGTAGTTCAATAAACACAAATTGAAAATCTCGTAAGTCATGCTCGTTAGTCCCATCATCTCTTATAGTATGGCTGGATATATAATTGGACTTATCAGGAAATAAAACACAATTTGAAATCGCAATAAAGAAGATCTTCTGTAAATTAACATACTTACCAACTTGTCTTGAGTAAACTTTGGCAGCATGATATTGAGCACGTTTTTCAAAACCTTTATCAAGAGTGAGCTGCATTTCAACCACAAATCTGTTGTCAACAGAATCCTGACAAAGAACATCAACTACACTTTTCTCTCAGAGGCAATTTCGGAGTTCAAAATGCTGCTGATAAATTCTATTTCTTGTACAGTATTAACTTCAGTACACCCAGAATATCATTCAAAAAATGGATAAGAATGTTCTTATTTTTTTTCAGTGCCAAAAATCCTTTTAAATGTTAAACCTAATTTTGGGCCAAGAAACTTTGAAAAAGCTATGAGAAATTAACTTAAAAAGCATTGAAAATTGTACACTATT
>NZ_JACZHU010000151.1:0-765 GCF_020278605.1 Wolbachia endosymbiont of Mansonella perstans
AGGCTTGAGATCAACTTATCATCTTGATAGTTCTCAACACGTAAAAAAGATTTAACTTCTTCCAAAGTAACCGGAAGAAATTTAGATTTGGATTTACGTTGTACGTGTATCTTTGGTGAAGTAGACATAGTAACCTCCTGTTTATGTATGACTAAAACTTGTTATCCCAACCGCTGGATCTATGCTGTAAATAAATCACAGGCAAACTTATCTTAGCTAAATTTCTCGCATTTAATATTAAGTTAAATCTGTATGGTAGCAACCCTAAGTGCTTGAAACTCTTGATTTGCTATAAGTCCTTTATCGTATGTTTACTACATTGAGGAGAGAAGGTATTAAAGCTGTTTCTCCCTTTTTGCTGATAAAATTTGAACTTACAGCATATTCAACTAGGCTGGATTTCAGCGAGTTAACACTAGTAAGCAAACTGTGAGATTTTTGCATGATATCGCATGTGATATTTTCAAGTTCATGCGCAAATTTATCTTGAGCTACGATGGCTATATCTTCAATTTCTTCATTAAATTCCTCCAGCTTTTTTTCCTTACTCTTAAGGTTTTTTGAAAAAGCCTTCATACCATCCAACTTAACTATTATTATGATTATAATGACAATGAAGAAACTACAGAAGCAAAAAATTTATGCCAACCTGTTGCTACGTAAAACGAGTGTTGTCTCCAAGCGTTTCTCTTCCCTATCATCCAAGTAGTTCCTTTTCCTGTCATCCAAGTGACTTTTTTTGTCATTCCAGTACTTGATACTAGG
>NZ_JACZHU010000166.1:0-740 GCF_020278605.1 Wolbachia endosymbiont of Mansonella perstans
CCGTCGAAACTACCTTCATCATTTTCATATCATTGTCATCCATTCAATAATCATCGGTTCTCATGCGTGCAAAAAACAATCCATACACTAAATTCTCATCATTTAACGCTTTAATACCTTCACAAGCGCAAAATTGCAAAAATTGTCTGCAACATCTGGGATTCCCACGCCGTCTCCGATCCAAGTACCAACCAGGCCCAATGTTGCTATCGGACGAGATATCCTGCTTTCAACGAATACTGTCGCTGATATCGCGAATGAAAACAAAGGAATAATAACCCTTTTTGTTGAAAGCCAGTCATCTTTGCTGTATATGCTCATATCGCCTTAATCCTAAACAATGTGCGCTCCATGAGGAAGCTAGTTCTTGTAATCATAAACGGTACGAGCACCTTCCCCATCGGAGAAATGGAAGGTACTGAGCGCCAAATCATTTCGAAAGATGCGTTTCGACAGGTCGGTTGGTTGGAGGATATTGGGCGTCATTTAATCTTTCCGTTCCTAGTTTTTCGTTACTAATTTGTTGTGTCAATGTCGTAATTGCAAGTTCGTTGTTGTATTTCGTAATAAAGGTTCAATTACCCAACTTTGAGGCACTACTACCCAAAGAAGCAGAAAGAACCTTCAGTTTTTGTCACGATTGAAGAAAATCGGCGACAAATACGATGGCATACACTAAATGTTACATTTGTTGTCCCACAAAATTGCAGGACGTTCCAAAATTTTACTTCAAGCCACAG
>NZ_JACZHU010000152.1:0-735 GCF_020278605.1 Wolbachia endosymbiont of Mansonella perstans
TTTTTTATTGTCTTAAACGCTTTAACAAACGCATTTTAGCTTATACTAGGTAAAACCCTTGAAAGTTTATAAAGGCATGAGGTGCACATAGTGCAAAAAATTAAACAACAGTACGCCAAGTACATTGAGTTTTTTTGTTGTTTAATCTGTACGGACTGAAGATAAATAATAGCTTTAGTATTACGATAAAGGTAATGGCAAAAGTTGTCAAGCAGTTTTTTTATCTCTGTTTCTATGAACTACTTGGATGACACAATTTTCGTATAGTAGGAGCATCTATGAAACCTATGTTCTACAACAGAACTTACTTAGATATGAAATTACTCGCGTAAGACTTTGGGCGTCTCTTAATGTCTTTTGGCATTTCAATTATATATTTAGCACTGCGTCTTTTTGCGTAGAATACTGCTTTTTCAAGGGAGTCAAACTTTAATACAATCTGTTTTTTGGGGCTTTTTGAGCCAACCCATCCCATTAGAGGTTCAATATAGTAAGGATCAGGTTCAGTTCTTAGGTGCCAAAAGTGTGTATTACCTAAGCCAGATTGTGTTGCAGTTCTTGTCGGTTTGTAAATCTTAAAAACTACTCTATCATCAACGTCCATAGCTTTTGCTAAATAAACTAAATATATACCTAAATAAATTCCTGCAGAAAAAATTAACGTGATTTCCTCTTTTTTATAATCGAACAATATAGTTTTTACAAATCTAAAAATCAGTGTTAAATAAAAATATA
>NZ_JACZHU010000153.1:0-735 GCF_020278605.1 Wolbachia endosymbiont of Mansonella perstans
AGTCTCATTTATAAATCCTAAATATTCACCTTTTGCAGAGCATACTTCAATCTTGCATGTTTTATAGCTCGCCTAACTGATTAAGTATGGATCTGTATCACTTTGTTTGTCAAGTTCAAACTTCTTCTTTGACATATTCCCATGGAGCTTTTGCATTACCTATCCTCTTTAAAAAAGCACATCCTGGTCAAAATTTATAATATCTTTTGTATAAAATGTCGTTGAACTTGTGTGCCCTAGTAATTGTTCTGTGATGCTAAAAAGCCTTTTCACTTTTTGCATATTTTGAAATGACACTATTACCACATCTGCTACGACTTCTTTTCCATAGTTAACATACTTACTAGCACACCCATGTTTGGATGTAAACGATGACCTGCCTACTAACAGAAAATCACTAAGCAATGTATTGTACATAGCCTGAGCACTGTAAAATGTGCAACTTAGAATGACTATCTTCTGAATGAAGGGTATTTTCCGGTGCAGAGTAAGTATACGAGCCCTTTAGTAAATAGTAGAAGCTACAGCTGGTAAGCAAGAAAGGCAAACCAATCAATAATAAAGCTTTTGTTAGTCCCTTTAGCATTTTATTGCTTATATTTTAAATATAGTATCTTATTTTTTTAATATTTTATTAGGATCTATACCTAATCGCTAAAATTTCAGAGGAAAAGCAATCTAATGAGACTGCTTGCATAACCTAAACTAAGCAGAAAAAAAGACAAAGAAACCCCG
>NZ_JACZHU010000167.1:0-316 GCF_020278605.1 Wolbachia endosymbiont of Mansonella perstans
AATTTTTGTGTTTTGGACTGTGTTATTTGGTGGAGTGTTTTTGTTGTTTGTACTTTTGTTTTATTTTTTTGTCTAAGGGTAGTAGTTTTTCTTGTTTGGTTAATTATTATGTTATTCAGGAAGTTTGCGGATATTATTTTTTAGTTTTTGATAATTGGAAGTTGCAGTTTTTTTTGTTGATGTTGAAATCTGGTTCTGCTCCTTTTCATTTTTGATTGTTTAGGGTGTTGTCTGGTATGAAGAGTTGGTTTATTTTGTGGTTTTTGACTTTGCAGAAGTTGCCTTATTTTTTTGTTTTGGTTAATTTTTGTGGTGA
>NZ_JACZHU010000167.1:326-727 GCF_020278605.1 Wolbachia endosymbiont of Mansonella perstans
GTTATAGTTATTGTTATTTCTTACATTTATAATAATAATTTAAATTTTTTTAGTTTGGAAATGTTGATGGTTTTTTTTAATGTTCCTATGAGTATTACTTTTTTTTTGAAGGTGTTATTGTTTTTTGGTTCTTTTGAGTTTGTTGGTTATTATTATTTATTTATTTTGGTTATTATACCTTTAATGTCGTTAGGTGTTGGTTATTTGTTTTTTTTGGTTTCTATATTAAGTTATAATTATGGTTTGAAGTATTATGATTATTTTGTTTATTTGTTGTTTTGTGTTGGTTTACTTTCTGTTTTTTAAAGCTGTTTTAGTTTAATTGTAGAATGTCTAATTTGTAATTAGTGGGTTTTATCAGTTTGTATTTTTGATTTTTTATTGTTTTGTTATTTTTTTTT
>NZ_JACZHU010000012.1:0-8700 GCF_020278605.1 Wolbachia endosymbiont of Mansonella perstans
TAAAGGCAATAATGGAAACTATTAAATACCAATTACCAGGTAAAACTATTTTTATCGCATCAACATATGGTGCTTCTGAGTTAGCTAGGTGATTGCCATTTATTAGTCCCATAATTGCAAGACTATTGATAAAATATACAACAGCAACACAGATTGTGCCAAGCACTATGGCTCTTGGTATTGTTTTGCTCGGATTCTCAACTGATCCTGCAGATGCTGTCACTGTTTCAAGCCCGATGAAGCACCATAAAGTGAGCAATGAAGAGCGAGCAAAAATTTGAGATATTGTAAGATTCGAGACTTTCTCGCTTACAATAAAGTTATTTCTATCGAAAAAAAATAGTGCTGCTATTGGTATTGCAAACAATATGGTAATTTTGACAATCATCAATAGGAGCTCAACATGTCCAACTGTAGTTATCCCTCTTAAGTTTATTAGCATAATAGCTAAAATTAATGTTGCTTCTAAAGGTAAACGTATGCTTTGTATATCATTATGAAAAAGTGGAGCTAAATAACCGATACTTGCAACTGTTACAGCTGTTGAACCAACCCATGAACTTGCCCAATACGTCCAACCGACAAAAAAAGCTGCTGTAGGACCAAAAGTATGCTTCACATAAACATGAGGACCACCGGTTTCTGGAAATTTTGCACAGAGTAAGGCAAAGACCAAAGCAAGAGATATAGCACCAAATCCTGATATCACCCAGCTTATAGGACTATACATACCATATGGTGCAAGGCTGATTGGAAGCATAAAAATTCCGGAGCCAATCTGGCTACTAATTACTAAGGCAAGAACAGCCAAAAATCCTATTTTATTTGACACAATGGCTTTTAATTTTTATCTGATAGATTAACAATATAACTTAGCTCAGAAATTTCAATCGGTCTTTATAAAAGCTTGCATTTTTCTACATGTATGCCATAATGAGTTATTCTGTTAGTCATTGAGTAAAAGCTATGAATCGGGATTAAGAAGGTTTTAGTTGTTTGTGGGTATGTTTATACCCAAATTGACAAGAAAGCGTGACTTTATTATAATAAGTATTTACTAATTTTATGAGGTGTTTATGGTAGCAAGTGATAGTACTTGAAAAAGGTGTGCACTAACCTATATAAAAAAATCTGGTGATAACCATAGTGTTAAAGGGTTTTTATAATCTTGTAATACGCAAAACATCACAGATTGAGATGAAGATAAGTTTGCATAGGTATATAAAGGATTTATGGGGAGTCAAAGTCTAAACAGTGGACAAAATAGAAGAAATGAATACAACGGGAGAAATAGCGGTCAAACTACAGGCGCTCAGGATATACATGTACACATACACAATAGAGGTTTAGATTTTTGGGATTTTTTACTATTACAATGCTGTATCAATTCTCTATTCGGTGGGCATGGTCATACTACAGTTATGCATAACTATGGCAATATCGCTAGCCAGAGCAGAGAAGATAAGAAAAAAAGACTCGGAAGATAATAGAAAGCTACTGGTTTTAGGTGTAATAATTGCAAGCTGTGTGTGTTGCTTTCTATGCTGGTATGTGCTTTTAGTATAATAGTGGCAAAAAAGCAGCTAGAGAATCAGGCAAAATAGGTTATCTGGATGATAAACTTAAAACATTCAGAAATATAGAATTTACAGTTAGCGCTATTTCTTTGGCAGCTTTGATAGCTTGCGCGTTTTATCCAGCCTTACCAGCGTGGAGTTTAATCATTCTTGGCGTTAACTCTCTTGCATGTTTTGTTGGTGGTTTAGCTTTTCATATGAAGCATCAGGAAGAATCAGAGAATATTGAGAAGGCTAAAATGGCGGTAGAGGATTGTGAAGCTAGCGCACATTATTATCACTACAATGCATTCTGAAGTTGTAAGTCAGTTGACTTTCATTAAATATCGGTAGCTACAACATAAGTTACATAGCTAGTGTGGTTCTACATCATATCGCGACTCATTTGTGGTACCTGGCGCAGATTCCATTAACACGTAGCGGGATGAAGGTTGTTGTCAGCTATAAATATTTGAGAAATTTACCAAATGGAAAAAAGTCAAAAAAAACCGAGAGCAGCTAGTATTCAAATTCTTCCTTGTCTATTTGACGTTCTATACTGTCTTAAAACGACTTATAAGCGCGTTTCAGCTTGGAAACCAGAAGTTTTATAAAGACATGAGATGCACATAGTACAAAAATTTAAACATGAGACGTCAAATACCCTAAATTTTTTGTTATTAACTTATACAGATTGTAAAGATAAATAGCTTCAGTATCATGATAATGGAGTTAAAAGAACTTGTCAAGTAGCTTTTTTGTTTTGACGGTTATATACGCCTAGCACACTGCTAGAAACTGATTTGGTATGTGAGAGGTTTTATAAGGATTTATTTACCAACATAGAGCTGCCTTGGTCTACTAATTTTAGTTTCTTTGTCATTTGCCATTTCATACCACTGAGTAACCCAACCAGTAGTTCTTGCAAGTGCGAAAATAGGTGTAAACATATTCGAAGGAATATCAATAGCATTCATTATTATACCTGAGTAAAAATCGACATTCGGATATAACTTGCGCATAACAAAATACTCATCCTTTAAAGCTATTTCTTCAAGTCCTTTTGCAATTTTGAACAGTTTACTATTTTGCTCTAATTTGTCCAAAACCTCATCACAGGCGTCTTTCAATATGCGCGCGCGTGGATCGTAATTTTTGTAAACACGATGACCAAACCCCATTAATTTGAATGGATCTTTATCATCTTTAGCTTTTTCAATGAACTTATCTATATCTCCACTTTGCTCTATCTCCTTTAGCATATTTATAACTGCCTCGTTAGCGCCACCATGAGCCGGCCCCCAAAGCGTAGCAACTCCTGCAGAGAGGCTTGCAAACAAACTAGAACCGGCTGATCCTACCAACCTGACAGCTGCTGTAGAAGCATTCTGTTCATGGTCAGCATGAAGAGTGAATATTTTATCCAGAGCTTTTGCAAAAAGGGTACTTTTATCGTTATCAAAAGTATCGCCAAACATCATCCTTAGGAAATTTTCACTATAGCTCAATTCATTGTTGGCATTGATGAATTCCTGATTGTTGATATACCTATATATCATTGCAATAATTGCAGGAACTTGTGCTATCGCAGAAATTCCAAAATCTAGATCTTCACTATTGACGTTGTTGCCATGTCTCTCATGGTAAAGTGCTGACAAACCTGCAAAACATGCAATCAAAATCGACATAGGGTGAGCAGTTTTTGGAAATGCTTTAACCACGTTTATAACCTGCTCTGGTAATTCAGATAATTCCCCTATTTTCAGAAGAAACTTTTTGTGTTGCTCTAAATTAGGCAACTCACCATAAAGTAATAGGTAAATTACAGCAGTAAAATTATTATTCTCTGCTAAATCAGCTATGCTATGTCCTCTATATTTAAGAACTCCTTTATCTCCATCAATGAATGTAATCGAGGAAGAACACGAAGCTGTGGAAACAAACCCTGGATCATAAGTGAGCAACCCTGTTGCCCTGTACAAATCCTTAATACTTAATACGTCAGGGCCTATTGTTCCGTTTAATATGGGTAGCTCAATCTTTAATCCGTTGCTTAATTCTAATAACGCTTTTTTATCCATCACTTAGGTCACTCAAATTCTATACAAAGCGTGCAAACCGAGGAGTATATATTAACTAGTTAACTTTGGATTAACCACATTAAGCAGTCATCAACGCTTTTGCTTTTGCATTTAAGCGACTTATTTTACGTGCAGCAGTGTTTTTATGAATAACACCTTTATTCACACACTTGTGCAAATTAGATTCAGCATTTCGAAATGCTATAATGACATTTTCTTTATCACCAGACTTGATTATATCAACCAATTTTCTAATAGCAGTGCGGGTTTTACTTTTGCACATTTTATTTGTCAAAGTGCGCTTCGCTATTACCTTTATCATTTTTTTAGCACTCTTATGATTCGCCATATATTAATACCTAAAACACTGTACTCTTTCCTTATTATAGAATTTTTCACTAATTTGCAATACTAGTTTTTTCTACAGCCAATTCGCTACTTTTCTCTTCAATAGCTTTTTCTAAACTTCTCAAGAATTCATTCCTACTTAACCCAGGGTATATCGGAGGTAATATCTCTATTATTGCCTTTCCGGAATTTTTTCTTATAGAAAGTATACTTTTTGGCCAAAATAAACCGGTATTTAAAGCGATTGGTAATACAGGAACAGATAATACGCTATATAAAGCTGCAACACCTGGTCGATATTTTGCTTTTTGTTTTGCAACTGTTCTAGTGCCTTCAGGAAATATTATTATGCTTCTATTTTCTTTTATACGCATCTTAGCTAATTTAACAATATAGCGTATAGATCTGATACCATCCAAGCGGTTAATAAAAATCATCCCAAGCGCCATGAGGTGCAAGCCAACAAATGGAATCCACTTCAGCTCACGTTTTAAAATAAAAACTGCGTTTCTAAATAAAAGTATAAAAATAAATGTTTCAAACGGAGATTGGTGCTTAGAAGCAATTATAAAGGGCTGCTTTGGAATGTTTTCTATCCCCTTAATTGCGTATTCAACTTCACATAATAAACGAAGCATAAACAACACAACCTTTACTGAGCAGGCAAGGAAAATAGTTATTATGCGTGCAGGAAAGAAGAGTATAGGAAGAGCAATTGAAGTATAGAGCACCTCCCATAATATAAGAAAAAGATTAAACAATAAGCCTGAAATCATGAACTCAGATAAACTTACTTGAGTTTAGCTCTACTGCAAATTAAAAACAATAAGTTTAACTGTTGATTGTCTGAGTAATAGGGTGTGAGTCAGCTAGTTTGTCCTTCAATTTTTTGTTAGCAACATGGGTATATATTTGTGTTGTGGAAAGGTTAGTATGACCAAGAACTTTTTGTATCAGCACAATACTTGCCCCACTATCCAGTAAATGGGTAGCGAAAGAATGTCTAATCACATGTGGAGAGATTTTATTTTCATCAATATTACATTTTCTTGCTAATTCCTTAATTAATTGACCGATTCTTTGCCTAGTAATCGGCTTATTAGGTCTATTACCCGGAAACAGCCAATCAGAATCCTGTCCGTTAAGAATCAGATTGTTACGAACTGATAAATAATTTCTAAGACTCCTCAGCGCTTGCTCATTAAAAAGAATTTGCCTCTCCTTACCACTTTTTCCTTTTATTATTATGTAACTTTCTTTGTCATTACTGTTTGCTAAATGTAACACCTCACGTAATTTCATATTAATCAATTCAGAAATACGCATGCCGGAAGAGTAAAGTATGTTTAAAATAGCGCATAACCTCCTACTGTTTATTTCTTTATTCGATTCGCTCACTGATTTTCTGACTGTATCCATTAACAAGAGCATTTCTTTGACACTTAAATATTTTGGCAAAGGACGAGAAACTTTTGGATTTTTCAATTCATCATCATTAACTGGAGCTGGATTGAAATCTATTATTCCATCATTAAATAGGCATTTATAAAAATTTTTCATGGCAGATATCTTTCTTGATACAGAACTGCTTTTATATTTCTTTTGTGTGCATAGAGATTTTACGTAATCTTTGATATTAGTTTTGCTTGCGCTGACTAAAGTAGTGCCACTTTTCAACAAAAAATCTTCAAGTTGACGTAAATCTGAACGATAACTTTCTAAAGTATTTTGCGTAGCAGATCTTTCTGACACCAAAGTATCTATGTAATACGTTATGTAAAGATTCTCTTTTTTATTCTGTAACTGCTCTCTTTTCATTCTCAGCTCCTATATTTATTTCTTTGACTATAGTTTGATTAGAAATGTTATCCGTATTTCTTAATAAAAAACACAAAATAAATAAAATATTTACTAACAGAGTAAGTATAACAAACCCCCGTCTTAATTTTTTTTTTAGATTTGATCTTACCCTTACCATAGTTAAATTATAACATCAAATCTGTAGAAAGCATCCTGCAAAGTGAATTTTGCTATAATATACCACTTCTTGGTCATATCTACTTATATCCATTATAATATAATGTTTTTATAGCGCTAGCACAACTAAACGGTAACTCTTATATTAGTGCTACAGATGTTAATAAATTTTTAGTATATATGCTCTGTTAAAAGAAGAAATCACATAGTATCTCTTTTCAATAAAGCACTAATAAAAGGAAGAGTAACATTTGATCCCATAGATTCATCATCTGCCTTTTTTATAATTTCACTAATGCTGTAAAAAGAACTCTCTACTCTTGCCAAAATATAACCAATCACTTTCAAATCAATTTTCAACTGTTTATCTGAAAACCGTTTCATCAACATAATCCTTAACAATTCCTCACTCGCTGATGGAATTTTTATGCTGATGGTTGATAATATGCGAGAACTTAAATCTTTCAACTTAAAGTTAAGCTTGTTTGGTGAAGTTGAAGAAGTAATAAGCAATCTCTTGTTATTTTCTTTCATGTAGTTATAACAATGCAGTAACATTGCTTCATCTTGAATGTTTTGTATATTTTCTAAAACAAAAGCATTGCTATGTCTAATCTCGCTTATAAAATTGTTCACATTGATAAAGATTGCACCGCTCATCAATTGCCAAATGTGAGCAAGATGAGTTTTACCAGAGCTTTTAAGCCCAAAAAGGATCAGGCATTTCCAAGATAAATTACCAATGACTGAGTGGTATACATGTTTATTTCATCCAAGATGATAAAGTTTTGCCGGCTATAATCAGCTTGATTGCTGTTAAATAAATTTAATTGCACACTAGACATTTTGTGTTCCTGACGGTAACTTTTATGTCAAGATTTATTTACTCTCCTTGAGTACATCAGGTATTTCCTATCCTTATTACAATGCAAAAAACCTGTTAGCCATTTCTATAAAACTCACTTTTAAGATATTTGTCGGTTACACATTCCACTGATACATAAAACATTGCTATTATTGGAACAAAAAGTAATATACCCATAAGTCCAAAATATGAAGCACATACAGTAACCCCAAGAATAATTACAGCCGGATGTATATGGACTTTTTTTCCTATCAATAAGGGAACCAGTATATTTGTATCCATCAACTGTCCAACACCGAATAATATTAAAACAGCAGTGCTTTCAAACCATCCACTGAATTGAATAACAGCGCTCAAAAACCCAATGATAGTATATAATAATGGTCCTATATAAGGTATAAATGTTAGTGTCCCTGACAAAACTCCAATAGCAACAGAATGTCTCAATCCGATTATACTAAGACATACAGAATAAAAAATCATCATAAAAATGCATACATTTGCCTGTCCTTTTAGGTAGTTAGATACAATAAAATCCACTTTTGAAAAATAATCTGCAACTTTTTCTCTGTAAGGAACAGGAACTAATTTACTAACTTTTGCTACAATCAAAGGCCAATCACGCAATACATAAAAGAACATCACCGGAGTAATTACCACTAATGATACTGTATGAATTAGGCTAAAGCTCGAGTTTAACACCTGGATTATAAGATTACTGGTAATATCAAAAGCATTTACAAAATAAGATATATAATCGCTGTAATTTTTTGCTAGACTTTCAGATAAGTGATCAAACAAACCATCTTCTGTTTTTATATTGAGAAATTCTAACACAGATGGAATAACTTTGAGGTTTAGCGAAGGTGCTTTACTGACTAAAAAATTCAATATCGAGGTGATTTGAACATATATAATAGGTAAAACAAATGTAACAGCTAATACAAAAATCATTAGTAGGACAAGTATTATAAAAATTACAGAATATAGGCGTGGTATTCTATACTCCTCAAACTTTACTACTAGCGAATTAAATAAATATGCAACAACGATAGATATTAAGCATGGGAAAATCATAGGGCGCACTAAAAATAATGTGCCAATTATAAGAAGTAATATGAGACAAACAGTTGCATAGCGTTTTTGCATGTTTTTAGCATAGTCAATTTATAAAAAAAATACACAGTTTATTTTATCTATGTAAAAACGAATTACCAAAAACAGAGAAAGTTTACAAAAAACAAAGTACCTACAGTTTATCTATAAACGACCAAAAAGCACCTTAGCAAGTGCTTTCTGATACGAAAACACACTAAGTAGCCTTTTTTATCATCCAAGTAGCTGAACACTGGGATCCATAATACTACTTTAGCAATAAACACTTAAAAGATTTACCAAATAAAAAAAAGGCAAAAGAAACCCCGCTAGCTAGTTATTCACTACCTATCTTTTAAATTGGCATTTTTTTATTGCTTTAGACGTTTTAATAAACGCATTTTAGCTTGTATTAGGTAAAAACCTTGAGAGTTTATAAAGACATGAGGTACGCATAGTGCAAAAATTAAACAACAGTACGCCAAGTACATTGAGTTTTTTTGTTGTTTAACCTGGATGGACTGAAGATAAACAATAACTTCACTACTATGAATAAGGATGACGGCGAAAGTTATCAAGTAGTTTTCTCCGTTTTTATGGGTAAAACATACCTAGAATGACATTTAAGAGTATGTTATCCGTTTTTCACTTCTAAGTGATAAAAAAATTTATTAGTTTATTATACGGTTCTTTTCATGTATAAAATTATAGCAAGTTTGTACGAAAGGTTGTTTTATGAGCAAAATTGTAGAAATTAGAGCACCAAAAACTCTAGGTG
>NZ_JACZHU010000012.1:8710-10910 GCF_020278605.1 Wolbachia endosymbiont of Mansonella perstans
TGGCGAAGCAGTAAAAGTAGATGACTTAATCTTTGAAATTGAAACTGACAAAACAGCGCTTGAATTAACCGCAGAAGCTTCAGGGCAAATAACTGAATTTTTCGTAAAAGAGGATGATATAATAAACCCTGATCAGCTGTTAGCAAAACTCTCCGTAGGAGAGATGAAAGAAGAAATAAGTCAAGAAGATAAAAGTAAAGCTCCTGCTAAAAAAGACGCTCCTTCAGCTCGTAAAATTATGGAGGAAAATGCAATCAGCGTAAAAGATGTCAAAGGGAGTGGCATGGGAGGCAGGATAACCAAAGCAGATGTAGTAGGTCATATAAGCAAAAGTACAGGTGCTGAACAACCTGCGGTAAAACAAAATGAATTGCTAAAAAGTGCAGCAGGTAGTGAGCAAAGAGAAGAACGAGTAAAAATGAGCAAAATAAGGCAAGTAATTGCTGCTCGTTTGAAGGCATCGCAAAACACTGCTGCAATACTGACTACATTCAATGAGATCGACATGAAAAATGTGACGGATCTTAGGGCAAAATATAAAGAGACTTTCGAAAAAAAATACGGAATAAAACTTGGTTTCATGTCGTTCTTTATAAAAGCAGCAGTGCAAGCACTGAAAGAAATCCCTGAATTTAACGCTGAAATCTCAGGCGATGAAATCGTATATAAATATTACTATGACATAGGTGTTGCTGTTGGTACTGATAAGGGCCTTGTTGTGCCGGTTATCCGAAGTACCGATAAAATGTCATTCGCCGAAATAGAATTGACTTTGGCTGCTCTTAGCAAAAGAGTTCGAGAAGGTAAGCTGCAAGTTTCAGAAATGGAAGGTGCAACATTTACCATTTCAAACGGCGGAGTATACGGTTCACTCCTGTCCACCCCGATAATAAACCCTCCGCAATCTGGAATACTTGGTATGCATTCAATACAAAACAGGCCAGTTGTTATAGGCAACTCAATTGAAATCAGGCCTATGATGTACATTGCCCTCTCCTATGACCACAGAATAGTTGACGGCAAAGGAGCAGTAACCTTCCTTGTTAAAATAAAAAATTATATAGAAGATCCAAGTAGATTAGTTTTGGAAGTGTGACTCAAATAAGTGATTGTTATCTCTACAAACCTAAATATCATCCAGTTTTGCTAGTAGCTCAGCAACTTCAGAAATGGTTAGAACTTTGATATTCTCAAAAGATGGATAAAGCCCGCTCAAATAACTCCTTTTGTTTCTTATGGTCACCTAGAGCACCATAAGCGTCACTGGGATTTACTAGTGTTATAGCGATTTCAAAATGATCAGAATCATAGTGTGTCTCTTGAATTGCTAAAGCGCGTTTAAGCAACTTCTTTTCTTTCTGAGGGGAACCTAAAGCACTATAAACAATGCCTAAGTTTCCTAGTGTGTTGGCAACTGTAGAATGATCAGAGCCATAATGTTCTTCAAGGACGGGTAAGACTGTTCAAGCAACTCCTTTTGTCTTCTAGGATTATCTAAATCAGAGTATCCATCATCCATGTTATAGATCTTCAAGATAGTTCTTTTCTACTGTTTGTTCTTCTGAAGGATTTTCTTTTAGCAAATCATCTATAGATGAGAACACTTCTAAATGCGGTAATAATTACCATTTTTAGCATAATCTTCTAATTTACCACCATAGTAAGGAAAACTCTTTTGTAATAGTTGAAAAACAGTTTCTATGTCTTCTTTAGTTTTCCACTTCCCTCCGACTTTAGTCTTGTACTTCCTGAACCAAGTTGTGCACTAACACGCTATGGTCTTTTTTAACAGTTAACATAGAATAACTTAATAATATTCCCAATGCTTCATGGAAAATTTCTGAAGAAGAGTTATTTTCTTGATTATCAGCAAAAATTTCTAGTAAAAATTGAGGAATAGGGCTACTACCTAAGTAAACACAAGCAACTAGCCAATTAGTTGCCCAATAAGGATTCTTTTTTTATTGCTTCTACTGTAATGTTTCATGTAACGTACACTATTACTGCAGTCTCTATTAGTACCAGGTGGAAATGTTTCAACCAATGCTTTATCAGATAATAAAGCTCGTTTTCTATCATTATATAATTTCAAATAGTCTGAAATATTATATATGTTTTCTTATATAAGCACTTGCTTGGGCTAAAGCTAGAGGTAAATGACTTAACGTTTTCGCCAATGAATCCACTTGAGCTATATCGA
>NZ_JACZHU010000012.1:10920-17641 GCF_020278605.1 Wolbachia endosymbiont of Mansonella perstans
TAGTACCTTACGAATTTAGCTCCTTGATTCTCCAGGTGAAAAAACATTAACAAAAATAGTGTTCTGTGGCAGCCAAATTTATAACGAGAAGTTAATAATGTCTTTCCTACTTTATGTAGGAAGTAAATCTGCTATGTCTTTGTAATTCATTATCATATACTAGCAGCCACCCAGCACGTTTAGGGTATTCTAGCCAACGCTTAACATACTTAGCATGACCTTCCTCGAGAACGTCTTCTTCGTAGTCATAAATAATATTTAGTTCGCGTCCTAACTTGATGTACTCGTTAATTAAAGTATTTCTATCTTGTGCATCAAACCAGATTATCCATTTATATTTTTGGAATTTACTCCAAATAAATTCTAATGCTAATTGTGTTTTGCCTATTCTATCTAGTCCGTGACAAGCAACCAGTGTTGCTGTATCACTAGTATCCAGGCATTCTTCTATTTTATCTAGCAATGCTTCTCTGCCAACAAAGTTATAATTTCGAAAAGGGACTTGCCAAAGTTCAGGTAGATCTTCTTTAGGTTTAAGATTATAAAGATGTTATATAGCTCCATTAAAATAATCACCTTTTGTTAGATAAGGAACTTTGCTACCCTTTTGTGCCTACCATTTTTCTACCTTTCCTCGTGCAAAGTCAAAAACTATGTCAATGTCTTTTTTGTCTGATATTTTGTATATATTCCCTATTTCTTTCTTAATAATATTATCCAATTTTGAATGATTAGGTTGATTAACTACAAACCTTAACCTAAGTAGAGAATCTTCTATTTCATCATCACTACTATAATTGAAGTTTTTTTTTCAGTTTAGTATGATTTTTTATTTTGTAGCACGCTCCTTTTTGACCTTTGCAAGTATTTAAAGTGTTGTCATCTGTTAACGTTAACTCTTCCAGGTACTTCTCTAATGTTTCTATGCTGCCTTGCTTTGCTGCACCTTTTTTTAAGTTCACATTAACATTGGTATAGATGACAAGTGTAATGTCACTATTCTGGAACTCTGGGTTTTGCTTAATCTCAAAGATAAGATTCAACAAAATACTTGTTTAACCCGAAATCTTCTTTCTGTTGCTTTCTATCATTTCCATCAATAAATCTTCAAAAGTAATATTCTTCAAAGGGCGATGTATATTGTAGTGCTTAGCTTGAACCAAGGCAATTCTCGATTTGTTTTCCTGATCTTTGTACTCAAAAAAAATTTCATCAAAGGCTGCAAAACCTTCTATATTTGATGCTAACTGAAAGTTAATTTTACCATTTTAACCTGCGAAGCAGATACAGCATTAGTAATTTTACTTCATACTTACGACCTTGATTACCTGTTGATGCGCCAGCTCCTCTCTTAAATCTAGAATTACCGAGTACTTCAGATTGTTTATTTTCTACATTCATATTTTACTAAACACTACCAATAACTTCATTCTGTAAAAAATTAAAGATTACAAAACACCTAAAACAATGCAATAGGTCTTTATATGTTAATAGAAGGCCTTCAAGAATAGGAATTGCTTAGCAAACCCTTAATTCTTGGTTTAAATAAGGCTTTTCAAAGATTTTCTAAATCTAATATATCATTGCTGTAGGCTGCATTTATTAATATAATCTCATATTAAATGGACGTTACTTAAGTTTATGTTAGATTCCACGTTAGTTTTAACAGTTGTTCTTATATTCTTCATTTTTACATTGTCGTTTCTTTTTATAAGAAAGACATTTGGGTCAACAAATAAGAAGATAATAAAGTCCTTCAGAAAAATTGCTCAGCAGATTAATGCACTAGAGCCAGAAATGCGGAGCTTATCTGATGAGGAGCTTGCTGGCAAGACCGAGGAATTCAAACGAAAATTGAAAGATGGAAAAACACTAAATGACCTTCTCGTACCTGCGTTTGCGGTTGTACGCGAAGCATCGCGAAGATTTCTTGGTATGAGGCACTTTGACGTTCAGCTGATCGGTGGGATGGTACTTCACAGTGGTATGATATCAGAGATGAAAACAGGTGAGGGAAAGACACTAGTTGCAACTTTAGCTGCATACCTAAATTCCTTAGAAGGCAAAGGTGTACATGTTGTCACTGTTAATGACTACCTTGCAAAACGAGACACAGAATGGATGAGCAAATTATATAATTCTCTTAGGGTCTCTGTTGCGTTTATCACGAACAATTTGACAGATGAAGAGAGAAAAGAGGCTTATAGTGCAGATATTGTATACTCAACAAACAACGAGCTTGCCTTTGATTACTTGCGGGATAATATGAAATTTTCTCAAGGGGATATGGTGCACAGAGGCTTCAATTACGCGATAGTAGACGAAGTAGACTCTATACTCATTGACGAAGCGCGTACTCCGCTTATTATTTCTGGCCCAGTTGAGGAAAACAATCAGATATATAAGCACATAGACAAAATAGTAACCAAATTGGTTGATTCTGATTATGAGATAGATGAAAAGAGTAAGGCAGTGTCCCTCACTGAAGATGGCATTTCGCGCGTGGAGGAATTACTTAGGTCATATAATCTAATTCCTGAAAATTCCTCACTTTATGATAATGGCAATATGATAATGACTCACTATATAGATCAAGCATTGCGTGCACATAAGCTGTTTGCTGCTGACAAAGATTATATAGTAAAGGATGGCAAGGTAGTAATTATTGATGAGTTTACTGGACGTATGATGGAGGGCAGGAGATACTCCGATGGTCTTCATCAGGCACTTGAAGCAAAAGAGAATCTTGAAATTCAGCATGAAAACCAAACTCTGGCATCGGTCACATTTCAGAATTACTTTCGTATGTATAACAAACTTTCTGGTATGACGGGAACAGCGGCAACAGAGGTGGAGGAGTTTCGCGATATATATAAGCTGAATGTAGTAAAGATTCCAACTAATGTGCTTGTAAAGAGAATAGATGTTGATGATGAAATTTATGGCACAGAAAAAGAAAAATTTAATGCTGTGTTGAAGTTTATAGAAAAATGCCACAAACGCCTTCAACCGGTCCTTGTTGGCACGGTTAGCATTGAAAACTCTGAAAAACTTTCTGCGCTTTTGCAAAGCCATTCTCTTAAGCACTCAGTGCTAAACGCTCGTTATCACGAACAAGAGGCGTATATAATAGCGCAAGCTGGAGTGCCAGGCAGCATTACTATAGCAACTAACATGGCAGGACGTGGAACTGATATTCAGCTTGGTGGTAATGCTGAAATGATAGCAAAAGTAGAGCTAAATAAGATAAAAAATGCTGATGAAAGAGAAAAAAAATACCAAGAAATAGTCGAAAGAGTAGAAAAAGATAAGGACATTGCTATAAAAGCTGGCGGTTTATGTGTGATTGGAACCGAAAGGCATGAAAGCAGGAGAATAGATGATCAATTACGTGGTCGCTCTGGTCGTCAGGGTGATCCTGGACTTTCTAAGTTCTTTTTGTCACTTGAAGATGATTTAATGAGAATATTTGGCTCTGATAGAATGAGGAGTTTTTTACAAAAAGTGGGGCTAAAGAACAGCGAAGCTATTCATCATCCATGGATCAATAAGGCACTTGAAAAGGCGCAGAAGAAAGTTGAAGCTCGAAACTATGACGTGCGGAAATCTCTGCTTAAGTTTGATGACGTAATCAACAACCAACGCAAAGTTATTTTTAAGCAGAGAAATCATATTTTAGGTAATGAAATCAATGATTTGTTTGAAGTGTATAGTGAAGTAAATGAGATTGTAATAGAAAGCATAGTGCAAAGTGGTTATTGTGAAGATTATATCGAAGATATAGCTAAGGAATTTCATACGAGATATGGAATGACACTTGATAAAGAAGACTTAGCGAAGTTTTTAAACAAACAAGAAGCTTTGGATTACATAAACGATAAAGTGCAAGAATTTTTTACCGAAAAGGAAAGATATTTCAATAGTCAGCAAACCACAGATTTGTGGAATACGGTAGTCAAGCAGGTAATGATCATGACTCTTGATCATTTATGGAGGGAACACCTCTCAATTCTGGAAAGCCTAAGACAAAGCATAAATTTGCGCGCTATGGGACAGAAAGACCCGCTTAATGAATTTAAACGCGAGGCTTTCTTAATGTTTGAGTCGATGCTTGAAAGGTGGAAAGAGCTTACCATTCATCGCCTAGCACACTTTAAGCTAGCAGATAACCAAGAAATAGGTAATAGGTTGTATCTTACTAAAAAGGATAGTTCCCCCAAAGTCTCAAGAAATGACAAATGCCCTTGTAACTCTGGAAAGAAATACAAGCACTGCCACGGTGCGGTTACTGTAGTGAATTAGTAGCTTAGGTCTGTGTGTTCTCATCTACATTGACCTCACTTAACTCGCCGTCCGGTAAACGCTATGGTTTTACTTGTTGAGGAAGCCTAGGTTCTTCCTCTGTGGTTTTATTTGTTTATTAGATATATACTTTCTCACTACTCCGGCAAGCTTAATTGCAATGCCTACTCCAATTGCGGCTACAATTGGAAATAACAATGCTATAACCCCTATAGATAACAGAGAATCTGCTGTAGTTGATAAAGATAATAAAGAATCTACCTTGGTTATTGGAGTAACGCCACATGTGACAGGACCAATTCCAGTTATAACGCTCCCAGTAAATAAGCCACCTAGGTGCATAATTGCTTTTAGTAAATCACTCATATTACGATTATGTGGACCTGAGGATGGAGGAGTTGTGATGAGAGCTGCAATTAATGGTACTATGGAGATACCGCCAACGATTCCACCTATCATCATAGGTGAAAGACTGCTCAAGATACTCAGTACAAGCCCTATTAAAATGCTTACTATACCCCTATTATTGCTGCTATCCCCACCATCATTAAATAATTTAAACTAAACACTTTGCTCCTTTTTATACTTAAAGTTTTTTTTAGGTTTATCTTGTATACTAAAATTTATATAAGTACTTCATATATTATAAATAGAATATCAATTAATTTATTTTACAGGACTAGTTGTTCTCAGCTTAGTGCCATTTGCATAGGTCCGATGTCAAGTTACTTGGATAATGCAGGTAATGCAAAGAGACTAATTAACGCTCTTTATCATCAGTATCACTTTCAGCAAAAGCTTCTTCCCATGTACCTTGAGTTGCTGCACGGCTATATTCTGTTACTCTATTTTCAAAGAAATTCGTATGTTCCACACCATTTAGTATTTCGTCAAGCCATGGAAGAGGGTTGTCATTAATATCATATATAGGTTTCAGACCTAATTGCGTTAACCGCCTGTTTGCTATATAGCGTATATAATTGCGCACTTCTTCTGAAGATAGTCCTTCAACGTCTCCTAAATCAAAGGCAAGCTTTACAAATTCGTCTTCAAGTCCAACGATAGTGCGACATGCAGAACATAATTCCTCTTTGAATTCGTCATTCCAAATTTCATTATTCTCTTTAATAAACGTGTTGAATAAGTTGATAGTCGAGTTGGTGTGCAAGGTTTCATCGCGTACTGACCAAGCAATTATTTGCCCCATACCTTTCATTTTTCCAAAACGTTGAAAATTGAGCAAAATCGCAAATGATGCAAATAACTGCAGTCCTTCAGTGAAGGCACCAAATACTGCTAGAGTTTTAGCTACATGTTTTTTATCGTGTTTTTTACTCTCCTCAAATTCTAACATGTATTCATACTTTTTTCTCATAGCATCATATTTTAGAAATGCTTGATACTCACTTTCTGGCATGCCGATTGTATCTAGAAGGTATGAGTAAGCTGCAATGTGTATAGTTTCCATGTTAGAAAAGCTGGCAAGCATCATGCATATTTCTGTTGGCTTAAATATATTTGAATAATGCCTCATATAGCAGTTATTTACTTCAATGTCCGCTTGAGTGAAGAACCTAAAAATCTGAGTTAGTAGATTTTTCTCCACATTTGAAAGTTTAGTTTTCCAATCTTTTACATCGTCAGCAAGCGGAACTTCTTCCGGTATCCAATGTATCCTTTGCTGCTGTAGCCATGCATCATATGCCCAAGGGTAGTTGAAGGGCTTATATATTGGATCTGCTTTTAATAATGACATAGAGCACCTAATTGTTTTCTGAAGTAAATATTATATTAAGCGATATCAAAAATCAGTCAATTTAACTTTTACAAAATTTGACTACAGGTAGTTTATTAGTGTATTGTAATTTCACGACGATTTATCAATAAAGATGCAAGCATTAATATTTCTTGTTTTACTACTTCTAGTAAGCTGTACACACACTATTCACAATCATGGAGCTCCAGGCATTAGCGTTGAATTGCGGGACAAGATAAAAGTAGGTGATAATAAAGGAAAAGTGGTTCACACTTTAGGGTCGCCAACATTAGTATCTAAATTTGATGAAAATGTTTGGTATTATATTTCATAT
The DNA here is from genome assembly GCF_020278605.1 of Wolbachia endosymbiont of Mansonella perstans. NCBI lineage: Bacteria > Pseudomonadati > Pseudomonadota > Alphaproteobacteria > Rickettsiales > Anaplasmataceae > Wolbachia > Wolbachia endosymbiont of Mansonella perstans. The sequence continues at coordinate 17,313 of NZ_JACZHU010000012.1, forward strand.
AGAATTAAACAATCTAATTTCTTAGGAAAAAGGAAGTATAGCAGCAAGTCTTTGCAAATCTCGTTCGATCAGGATGATAGAGTTACAGATATAAAAGAAATTAACGTTGCAGAGAGATCTTTAGCTGTTATTGATTAAAGTCCGCTGACTATAGAGTTTTTCTGTAAAGAGGGTATCTCCCTGATACTGGGGTTCCCTTAGGTATCATGAAGGTAACCTATCTTCCTGTCATCCCAGCTCCTTTTCTTGTCATCTCAGTACTTGATACTGGATCCAGAATATTATTTTAGTAATAAATATTTAAGAAATTTATCAAGTGAGAAAAAAGG
>NZ_JACZHU010000154.1:0-662 GCF_020278605.1 Wolbachia endosymbiont of Mansonella perstans
TTTCTTGAGGCAAAACGCTCTCATCGCAATTTTAGCTCATATGGGGTCATTTGTGCCAGCAGGTAGTGCACATATTGGTGTAATTGACAAGATATTCAGCAGGGTTGGTGCAACAGATAATATAACAGCTGGTTATTCTACCTTTATGGTAGAAATGATTGAAACAGCAACCATAGTCAATCAGGCAACAGATCGTTCCTTGGTTATACTTGACGAGATTGGCAGAGGCACAGGGGTACATGACGGCTTATCTATTGCTCAGGCAGTGATTGAACATATTCACAATGTAAACAAGTGCCGCGCCATTTTTGCAACTCATTATCATGAACTAACTAAAGTGAGCAAATACTTAAGCAACGTAAAATGTTTTTGCGTGAAAATAAAAGAATGGAACGGAGAGGTAATCTTTCTCCATGAAGTAGTTGAGGGCGTTGCAGATGAGTCATATGGAATACATGTAGCAAAACTTGCTGGTTTTCCTGATTCTGTACTGGACAGAGCAAACGAAGTATTTGAGGAACTGAGGGCTTGAGGGAGAGTAGGATGTAATGTAAGTGTCTGACTCTGGTTCCTTTATAACGATATTATCCAAGTAACCCCTTTCTCATCATCCCAGTGCCTCCTTCTCTTGTAACCCTAGTAGCCTTTTCTTGTCATCCCAG
>NZ_JACZHU010000013.1:0-16728 GCF_020278605.1 Wolbachia endosymbiont of Mansonella perstans
AAAGAAACCCCGAGTGGCAAGTTTTGACTCTATAATACTTTAAAATTGGCGTTATAATAATTTGTTGACGCTTAGCTTAAGTGCGACTTGGCTGAATGTAGAAAAAGTGAAAAGGACATGCAGCAGCTATAATTCGATACAATCCACCGAAAAATACCCTGAGTTTTTTACTGAATTTCGTCATTGAGCTTAGAGATCAAAAACAAGTTTTCAATCAGAAATACTCCCGCTGTTATAATAGCAGAACTGACAAAACTTGTCAAGTAGTTTTTGTACCTAATTTAAAACTAGAGAGCTCAAATGGAAGGTATAGATTCTAAAGTGTACGTTCAATAGCACTTTCTATAAGAGAGATAGTACTATCTATTCCATAAAGCTTTATAAAAGACCCCATTCTCGGTCCGGTTTTTTGGCCAAGTAGTGTCTCATACAGCAGCTGAAACCAATCGCGTAAATTGCTGTAATTTCGCCTTTTTCCGATGAAAAAGATCTGAGATTGAATCTCCTCAGCAGTAGCTGTAATAGGCAGGGAATGCAAGGTATTCTTCAAATCTAGTAATGCTTCTTTCTCTTTTCCATTTGGAGCCTTATATGCTTTCGTTGGCTTGATAAAGTTGTGATAATATCTAACTGCGAAACCTGAAAGCCTATCAAGCATTTTGTTGTTTTCTGGTGTAACGTCCGGCGCATAAGTGGATATAAAACCCCAAAGAATCTCTTTATTTTCAGCGTTACAGGCTGCTGCTAGATTTAAAAGCAATGAGAAATTTATGCCTGAAGTTTCTATATTTGGAACTCTACCTTGGTGAATGTGCCATACAGGACTGTTTACATCCTTTTCTTCACTCTCATTGTAACGCTTAACAAACTCCAAATATTCATCAGTTGGCTTTGGTATAACATCAAAATATAAACGCTTAGCCTTTTTTGGACTCTGAAAAATGTATAACGCCAAGCTTTCTGTCGGCGCGTAAGTAAGCCATTCTTCAATTGAAATACCATTTCCTTTTGATTTCGATATCTTCTTTCCTTCTTTATCAAGGAAAAGCTCGTAGCAAAATAGAAGTGGCGGCTTTTCTCCAAGTATCTTGCATATTTGACCTGAAAGCACAGCAGATGGAGTCAAATCTTTTCCATGAGCTTCGTAATTAACTCCAAATGCGGCCCATCTCATTCCCCAATCTGGTTTCCATTGCAATTTGCACCTTCCTTTTGTTACCGGAACTTCTATTTTTTCTCCATTTGCATCTTCGTATGTGATTGTTCCTTTATCTGTATTCCTTTCAATTACTGGAACTTGTAGAACTTGGGAAGTTTTTGGGCATACCGGCAAGAATGGACTATAGGTCTGTCGTCTTTCTTCTCGAAACGATGGAAGCATTACATCCATCACTTTATCGTAATTTTTTAGCAAAAGTAAGAGCTTTTCATCGTAAACACCAGATTTATAACACTCCGTAGCACTTCTAAATTCGTATTCAAACTTAAATAAATCAAGGAACTTACACAGCAATGAATTCATGTGATGACCATAACTCTCATGAGTGCCAAATGGGTCAGGTACTACGGTTAGTGGCTTGTTCAAATACTCTTTTAGCATTTCCTGATTTGGCACATTGTCTGGTATTTTTCGCAAACCATCCATATCATCGGATACTGCAATGATTTTAATTTTTATACTAGGAGCTATTTTCTTTAGTGCATTTGCAACAACTGTAGTACGAAAAACTTCTCCAAAAGTACCAATATGAGGCAAACCTGAAGGCCCATAGCCAGTCTCAAATATTATCTCTTTTTTGTCAGGAAACTCTTGTAATATTTTTTCTGCTTCTTGAAACGGCCAACTTATCATCATTAGGGCTAAATTACTTATCTTACCTAAAGTACTGCTCATTTCAATGGATTTTTAATTAATGATGTAGTATTAGTTTTAGAGCTATTAATTAGAAGGTTAAGGATATGTCTACAGGTAATATACAAACAGATCAATTATTTAAAGGTCTTACAAGACCTGCAATGCTTTTTGGTGTGAGTTATATGTTTGCAATATTGAACGTTCTAACTTGCATGCTAATTTTCATTAATTCAAATGATCTTAGAATAATTCTCTTGATGCTACCAGGAATACATGGTCTTGGTTATATAGCTTCTGCGAAAGAACCATTGTTTATTGAATTACTTATGGTAAAATTAGGAAAATGCTCCAAGTGTTTAAATCGTTTTTATCACGGAGCCAATTCTTATGATGTTGCTTGAAATTATGCGATGCTAAGATTTAGAGCTATTCAATCGAAGAATAAATCTATTCTGGGCAGGGAGGTTCACGCTGCAGAGTTTATACCATACTCTTGTTACTGGAACAGCACAACCTTAATAACAAAGCAAAATTGGTTAGTGAAGTTTATCAAATTAAATGGCTTCGCATTTGAAACAGCCGATGATGAAGATTTGGTAATACAAAACAAGATCAGGAATCAGATGCTAAGAAGCATTTCATCCCCGGCATTTAGTTTATATTTTCACACCATTAGGCATAAAAAAAACATTTTTTCTGATGAGTTTGCAAGTCAAAATTTGCCAAACTTTTTTGCTAACCACGTAAATCTAAAATGGAGAGAAAAACATGCAACAAGGCAGTCATTTATTAATGACTTATACATTACAATTATTCGTAGAGCAGATACAAAAGGAGTAGAATTTTTATCACATCTACTAAAAAAATTCGGACATGTAACCTCAAAACATGCTTGGGAAAGCGATATGCGCGCTACTTATGAAGATCTAGAGGAAACAACAAACCGTGTGGTAACGAGCTTCAGGAATTACTCACCTAAAATCCTTGAAGTAAAAGAAACCCCAAACGGCCTATTCTGTGAAATAATGAAATTTCTATCTAGGATTGTAAATTGTGGTTTTGTTACAAACACACTCCTTCCGCTAAAAACTGAAATATCAAGATACTTACCGGTACATAGGTTATTTTTTGGCCGTAAGATGATACAGGTTGTGACTCATAATGAAAGTAAATACGCTGGAATAGTTAGTATCAAAGAGTATGGAAATAATACTTCTGCAGGTATGCTCGATTCTTTTTTACAACTTCCTTATGAATTTATCATTACACAGTCTTTCCAATTTACAAATAGGCAAATGGCAATTGCAAAAATGCAGATACAGCAAAATCGGATGATACAATCTGCAGATAAAGCTATTTCTCAAATAGCAGAAATTTCTCATGCACTTGATGATGCAATGAGTGGTAAGATTGCGTTTGGCGAACATCACTTAACTATCCTATGCATAGAGAAAAATCCTAAATCATTGGATAATGCTTTGTCGTTGGTGGAATCAGAGCTTTCTAATTGCGGTGTTTATCCTATCCGTGAGAGAGTTAATCTTGAGCCAGCATTTTGGGCACAAATTCCTGGTAATTTCGATTACATAGTAAGAAAAGGTACAATAAGTAGTCTTAATTTGGCTGGTTTTGCATCTCAACATAATTATCCTACTGGTAAAAAATTTAATAACCACTGGGGAGATGCTGTCACAGTTTTTGACACGACATCTAGCACCCCATTTTTCTTCAATTTTCATGTAAGGGATGTTGGACACACTATGATAATTGGGCCAACTGGTGCTGGTAAGACTGTTTTAATGAATTTCTTATGTGCTCAAGCAATGAAATTCTCTCCAAGAATATTCTTTTTTGATAAAGATCGTGGTGCAGAGATTTTTTTGAGAGCACTTGGTGGTATCTACACTGTAATAGAACCTAGAACTAAAACAAATTTTAATCCCCTACAACTTGATGATACTCCTGATAATAGAACATTTTTAATGGAGTGGATAAAATCCTTAATCTCGGTATACAACGATAAACTCACTTCAGAGGATATTGCGCGAATTAATGATGCAATTGAAGGAAATTTTAAATTGAGGAAAGAAGACAGATTTTTAAGAAATCTCGTACCATTCTTGGGGCTTGCAGGCCCTGATACTCTAGCTGGAGCAATATCTATGTGGCATGGTGATGGTTCTCATGCTGCAGTATTTGATAATAAAGAAGACTTGTTAGATTTTTCGAAAGCAAGGGTATTTGGCTTTGAAATGGCTAACTTGCTCAAAGATCCCTTTACTCTTGGACCGGTCTTGATTTATTTGTTTCATAGGATTAGTATATCTCTTGATGGCACTCCATCTATTATTGTTCTTGATGAGGCATGGGCGTTAATAGATAATCCAGTTTTTGCACCTAAGATAAAAGACTGGTTGAAAGTGCTGAGGAAATTAAATGCTTTTGTGATTTTCGCTACTCAGAGTGTTGAAGATGCAAGTAAAAGTGCTATTAGTGATACGCTTGTACAGCAAACAGCAACACAGATTTTTTTGCCAAATCTGAAAGCTACTAGTATCTATCGGGATGTTTTTATGTTAACTGAACGTGAGTACATACTAATTAAACACACAGATCCAAGCACTAGATTCTTTTTGGTAAAGCAAGGAATCGATGCTGTTGTGGCTAGAATAGACTTAAAAGGCTTAGATGATATAGTTAACGTGTTGTCCGGACGTGCAGAAAGTGTTCTATTGTTACATGATATACTGAAAGAGGTCGGAAACGACCCAAAAGTATGGTTGCCTATATTCTATCAAAAGGTAAAAAATGTTTAAGACTAAGCTGTCATTGCTATTGATTGGGGTATTTTTACTAAACGTGGACTTTTTACTCTCATATCCAGCGTTTGCAGATAAGGCAAGTGGTACTGAAAAGACGGAATTCGTTAGTAGGTTTAATTCTGCTGGCAGTTCTAGTCGCGCCTCCAATCCCGATTGTGGAGCATTTAAGACGGCTGCAGCACTCGCAGGAATAGCAATTGCTGTTGGCGCAATATTTACTGGTATTGTTTTGATTGTCTCTTCTGCTAGTTTGTTTACCTTTCTTGTCGTCGTTGGAATGATAGCTGCAGTTGTTGGAGTCTGGAAAGCTATAGGAGGGCTTGTTGTTTGTCAACATAGTTTTGTTAGGCATCCAGTTGCACGCGATCATGATGGAAAATATAAAAACTTCAAACTGGAAGACACAAGTTATAGCAATTACACGGATAAAAATTATCAAACTGAGGATGAATATTTTTCCGCACTACAAGAAAAATCAAAAAAAGATGGAAAACAGACAGAAAAAGAGATTTTAAACCTTACTGACTGGTATGTTGTTAATGTTGATAGAGAACACTATTACTGGCCAAAAAATGGTGTGCAATATAGTGAGTATATAGAAATATGTCATCGAAATCCTTTAACATTCGGCAATCTTTTTAAGATGAATGACTTTGATTCCAGGGAAAAACCCGGATACATAGATTTTGATGTTAGGGAAAAAGACACTGGATATGTAGATGGAGCATGGTCTCCAAAGGTTGATGGTGACCTAGAGTGCAAAGTTCTTAAAGCAGGACAAACCGAAACCATACACGGGTCAACATTCAAGGCAGTAAGAAAAATGGGCAGGTTGTGTGTGGGATTAGAAAGTATTAGTACACTTGGTATTAAGATGGCTCCTTGGCCACAAGGGGTTGATATGGGATGTACAGAATTACCACCTGACCCACTTGCTCCTATGTGTGACAAGTCTAAGATGAAATTCAAACCCAAGGATGGTACAGAATATAAGGTTGATCTTAACGGTTCTGGAAATAAGGGCAAAGATTACAAAACTCTGATAAAGGAAAGGGAAGGAAAGGGAGAGATTTTTGTAGGTTATGATAATGCCGGCTGTTTCAGCCAGTACGTTTCTGAAGCTTGCTACAATCAAGCGGGAAGTAAATCACTAGTTCCTGTTCCCATAACTTCTATGGTAGTGCAATGCATTAAGGAATCTTTAGATAATTTAGTGGCTGGTTATGATTCAAGTGGTAAGCTACTTATGGATAAAGATGGGCATGAGAAGGGAAGTTTGTTATCTGTAGCACAAAAAAAGCTAAAAAACACCGTAACTGCTGTTTTAGTTCTAGCCTTAATATTATTTTCTATAAAAGCCATGTCTGGTGGAGTTCGCAGTCCTCAAGAAATGTACATATTGATCATTAAATTTGCTTTAGTGATTTATTTCACAACAGGCGATACTATGTCCCATTATTATAAAGAATTAACAAAGCTTTCAAATGGTTTGTCAGAAATAGTTCTCAAAGCCTCGTCTGAAAGTAAAGGTATATGTGATTACAGTGCAGGTACAAGTTATGAATACACTCTTCGTACAGGAAAGAAGGTATCTTACAGTTATCTTGCACCTTGGGACAGGTTTGATTGTAGAATTTCATTTTATTTAGGTGCACCTTTAGATGGAATTGGTGGCAAAATTGGTACTGGAAGCGTGGGAGTACTGGCCGTTTTACTCGGTGCTGCTCCTGTCTTGTTGGTAGCAGGCTCAATAATCGGTACCATTTTCGCTGGCGGACAGATTTTAGTAGCTCTTGTCTGTATATTCATTGCCGTTATGATGATAATGGTTATTTTGTGGATGTCCTATGCATTTATCTTGTCTCTAGTTGCTCTGAGTGTAATTATCATCTTATCACCTCTGTTTATTCCTATGGTTTTATTCCAACACACTAAAGGATACTTTGATGGTTGGCTAAAAGAATTGATCACCTATAGTCTATACCCTGTTATGCTTTTCGCGTTTTTATCTTTTATGTTCATAGCATGTGATAAAATCTATTTTAAAAATTTGAACTTTGAGCCGGACAAGGAATATGAGGAGAAAATAAAGGCCTCGGATAGTAGTAAAAAACAGTGGTTCAAACTGAAAAGCGGTGAGTGTGATAAAAATGAAACTACTCTTGCATGTATGATGCAGAATTACAGCTTTAAGAAAAGCAGCGTACTTGGTCTATTTGACTTTACATACATGGAATTTGGCAACTCTATCATTGGGGAATTATTAAAATTAGCTCTAATATTATTCCTATTTTATCACTTCTTTCATATTCTGCCAGGAATGGCTGCAGAACTTTCTGGTAACTACAGGGCAGCACTCGGCTCTGGTGATACACCTGCAAAAATGATGTCAAAGGCTTTTTCTGCAGGTAAAGCTATTGCTGGGGCCATTGGTAAAGCTAAATCTGGAGATGCTGCTGGAGCGACTAAGGAGGCTAAGAAGGCTAGAGATACTGTGAGTGGGTAATGAGTCTGTTAAAAAATGAGAGAGTCCTTAATCTAAAAAGTGAGTAACAGATGCTTAAATTTGAGTAACCAAAACTTGGTAAGTTATGCATAAGTTTTTGTTGATAGTGACACTCTTTGCATTGTCCGGTTGTGAGTATCACTGTATTAAACCAGAAAGCTTATCAAACTTACGCGAAAAACTAGATGTAGTGTCAACAGAGCAGAAGTGGGTTGATTCTGGTGTCCATATCTCAGATAGTGTGAAAGTAACAGAAATTAGTATAGTGCCTAGCAAGGTTAATTTTTGTCCTAAGCAGTATGAAGACTTTGCAGTTCAACCTGGGAAAGGACCTATTGTTGTTACATTTCCATTCGCGCTTAAAGGAGGTGATTCGATAAGCTTTAGTGTTATTGGGAGTAAAGTGTGTAAAAGTAAAGAAGATAGTACAAAAATCAGGTATGTAAAAATTGACAAAAAATGCAATGAGGAAGAAACAGAGCATTTCGCGCACATTTTAAATAAAAATGAATGTCAGGTAATATGGCAAAATGGAGAATACAAGTATACGATATGTCCTAACAAACTAATGATAGGTAGCGCAGAGTGGCTACCCGGGCAAGAGTATTGGAGTCCGGATTTTTTGAAACCAGACCAAGAAGAAAGAGGAAAGAAGATTGAGGAGATTAAGAATATTATTAACTCTATAAAGCAGGGAGAAAATATAGACTGCAGCAAGCTTTCAAATGATCAGAAAAGCAAAATGGATACGTACATTCTGAATCTTGTGTGTCAAAAAACATGTTACTATCTTGGTCAAAATTGTGTTGAAATTGAATCCAATACTATAGATGATGATGGCAATCTGGCTATGGATCTTGGTAAGGCTTTAGTTGCTGCTGAAGATAAAGCAAGCGAAATTACTAAAGCCACTAAAAAGATCATAGAAAAAAAAGGGATAAGGACTTATATCCCATCGTTAGCAGTGTCAATGCAGGGAGAAGAACTTGAACATGAGCGAGAGAATATACGGACTAATTATGATAATAAAGTAAAAGGTGACCATGATAAAGGCAAGGAATTGAAATTTGAATTTAGGAATGGTGGCAATGGCGGCTACAACATAAGAGTAACAAGAGTTCCTAATCCAGAAAATAGCTTGTACATACGCGTTTCTGATAAGTTTCCTGACTATCAACCTGGTGAAAATCAGGAAGATATACCTGTGAACATAAACAGAGTTCATGACATTGAGTACATGGAAGTCTTAAAAGACAAGCTAAAAAACAAAAGCGGCACCATATATTATGGGATAAGGGACCATGGCTGCGGTTATAAGGAAAACGAAGGTAAGTTTAGCATTAACCTAACAATCAAAGCATCACCTACAAGAACTTTTAGTGTGATATATAATTTTTTTGATGAAAAAGTAAAAACTGCATTTTTCGGCTCTAGCTACAAAGATCCAGATATGACTCGCTCTTCTAGTCCTGTAAAGTCTCTTTATCAAAGTTTTGTAGCGTCAAATAGAATGAAGACCATTCGATCCACGATAATATCGCTGTTAGTATTGTATATAGTATTGTATACTCTTTATTACTTTTTTGGATTAACCCATGTTTCTATATATGAGTTTTTAATTATATGTGTAAAGATAGGAGTTATTACCCAACTGTTGCGAAATAATAGCTGGGATTTTTTTTATAACAATGCTTTTTCTATCTTTATCAACACTCCAAAACAGCTGATAGAAATAGCAAATTTTAGAGGTACAACATCAAACGTTTTTGAATTTCTCGATTTGCCGTTCAATAGGTTTCTGTCAGTACATTCAGTGTTATTAACAGTATCTCTTATATTCTCTGGTCCTTTGGGCATTGTATCTTTTTGCTTAGTAATTTGGGGCTCAATAATAGTGGTATTATCTATTTTTAATGCCTTATTTTCTTTTATTATGTCCATAGCAATAGTTGCGTTATTGCTTTCTTTAACACCTATCTTTATTATTTGCCTTCTGTTTACATACACTAGACAGATGTTTCACAATTGGATCAAAAATTTAGCAAGATTTGCGATTCATCCAGTAGTGCTTTTAATTTTTATGTCGCTGATAAGTCAGGTTATGGATTACATCATATATTCAGTATTTGATTCTGAAGTCTGCTCTACATGTATACTCAATATTAACCTAAGGATCTTTAATCCTTGTATTTTTTATGGGTATGCTTCCAAATATGCACCTAACATTACTGCTATGATGGCTTTTGTTATCTTGGGCCATGCTATGAAAGCTCTAGTCGAAGCTTCTTCGAGAATATCTGACTCATTGTTTAGTGTTTATGTGCAAGAAGAACCTGGAAAACAATATCAACAGAGCCTAATGGGATTAGTAGGATTAGATGAGCACAGCGTTCACAGGAGAACAAGAAGTGGAAGAAGTACTTATCAACCGTCGGGCACACCAAGTAAAAAACCTGAAGTACTACAAGGAGCTCAATCACCTAGGATGAGACCAGGAGGACCAGAAAGCGCACCATGATAAATAGGAGATTACTATTATTGGTATTATATCTTGCAATTGCTGGCTGCAACATGGATTGTGTCGATCCTGGGCTACAAAGCAGAAATACTAGTGTTAACGTGAATGTTCCAGTTCGTAAAGCTGATGAAGGAGTTAAAATTCATTGGGTTGATTCTGGTCAAGTAATTAGTAAGGATGAAAAAATCAAATTTACCCTTAGTGGATCAGTAAATTTTTGCTTTCCTAAAGAAGGCAAGAATCCAAGAAAAGTACTTGTTCCTGCCGTATTTTGTGCTGATGGTTCAGTACCAAATTATAGTAGCGAGTTAGCTGATAATTCCGGTCTTAATGAACAAGAAGTGTGTGGTAGCAGAGGATTTGGTAGCAATAGACGTTATGTAGATACCGGAATTAAAGTGAATCCTGGTGATAAATTAAGCTTTAGCTTGGTTCCCAGGGAGATAACAATTGATTATAACAACCCAGGAGAAAAAATCAGCTTTGATGACAATTGTTATAGAAATGAAAAAGAAGATGAGAAAGGAGGTGACAAAGACAGAGCTACAATAAAAGAAATGCTCAATGGAGGAACGTTCTTTTGTGGAAGCAATGGTAAAAGAACTGCAGTAGAATTTCCTAAACTCAACAAAGAGGACATAGAAAAAAGAAAAGTGCTAGTTGGTAACGGCTACACTCCATATGATAACAAAGTGCATTTTAATAAAAATTTCATTAAGGAAAATGAGCCATGGGTAAATGGCGCACTGTTAGATTTGCGACGAGCAAGAGTAGGATTGAATGAATTATGTGAAGGAAAAAGCTGTGACCCTACCAAAGTGAAAAAGTACGGCTCTTATGAGCTTAATTGTTACTACCAGACTATATGTTATACTAAAGAAGGTATATTTAATGATGGTTTGCGTAAAAAAGGAAATCGGAACTGTGTCTCCTCTATAAGATACAAAAAATATGATGCTAAAAATGGTACATGCGATATGTACTCTCACCTTAAAGAGGTTGAAGATAAGCTTAAGGAGATTGAAGAAAACAAAGGTAGCACTGGTTTTACGTCAACCAGCGAAGAAGACATTGAAAATATTTCCTGGGCTGAAGCTCTTGTTGCAAAAATTGGCAATTTTGACCCTACAAAGAATCATGGGTCTGATAGGGAAAATGGTGTCGCTAGGGGCGCTCAATGTCTTCCAAAAGAAAAAGGTGCCGACGAAAATCGAGAGTATAAGTGTTCAAAAATCAGCAATGATTTTGAAGATTTTTCTTTAAGGTTGAATTATAATTATGAGGTAAACAGAGGTATACCGCCTGGTAGTGATATAATGCTCGCTATTGCAGACTATGGTTTCTATAAAGCTGATAGGGGTGGGTATCATGTTGAAGTAACTAGGTCATGTGAATACATTAATGGCGAAAAACTGTATGTATATTTAGGTAACGAACCACCTAAAGATTTGAGTAGCGTGGGAACTAGTGATTTCAAAGTAGTAGGAATAAGAGAAAAAGTAGATGGAAAAGATAAGTATACCATATTAGATGTAATAAGCGGAGAACATTTTCAGGATGGAGAATCTAAGAAGATATACTTCGTTATCGATGTAAGTAACGTAGGAAAAGAAGATATTACAGATGAAAAAGGCAAATATTATGAAAATAATGAGTATAATATAACCTTGTTTGTCAAAAGAAAAATTAACGATTTCATCTCATTAAATGTAAACAAGGTATTTGACTTTATAAAAAAAGAAGTAATCGGGGATGGCATCAAAGATTTATACAAAGGGTATGTTAAAGGTCTTCTTCAAGGGGTAAGAGCTTTACTTACTTTATACATTATATTTACTGTCGTTAACTACATGCTTGGAACAATACAGCTAAGTAAATTTGACTTTATCGTAAGGATGATGAAGATAGCATTCATAGCTTTTGCCTTTAGCGATAAGAGCTGGGAACTCTTTGGCGCAACTTTATCCAAACTTTTTATGGACGGTAGCACTCATTTAGTAGATAGCTTCTCTGGTTATATAGGAGAAGGAGGTAAAAGGTTTGCGTTCTTAGATTTAACAGCAGGAATATTATTCACAGGAGAAACATGGATGAAGTTTTCATCGTTGATATTCGCTGGTCCTTTTGGCTTTATCTCTTTTTTAATAATACTCCATGCTAGTTTTATGTTCTTAAAATGCATCATTAGCGCTACATTTAGATATGTGATATCTACTGTCTTAGTAGCGTTTTTGCTGTCATTAACACCTTTATTTATCGTGTTTATCTTATTTCAACAGACTAAGTCCCTGTTTTACAACTGGATAAAGACACTTGCTCATATCACAGTACAGCCGATGATTCTATTTTCATCTTTATCCATTTTGAATCAATTGATGTATTCAGTTTTGTATAATCTCACAAATTTCTCTGCATGCTATCAATGTTTAATTAGTATAAATTTCTTATCCTATGATCTCTGCCTTATGAAATCCATACTGCCTCTTGGATATAGCCCTAGCACTAGTGTTGATGTTGCATTAAGTGATGGAACGAAAACTGGCGGGCACTTTGCAGCATTACCTATAGACCTAATTCAGGCAATTATATACTTCATTATTGCCAAAGCAATGGAAGTTTTTGTTTCTGCATCAGAAACTATAGCACAAACAATATTTAGTGCTGGTTTTGGGATTGCTGGCAGTGTTGATCACGTTGCTAGCAGTGCATCACAAGCTATGCTTTCAACTGTTGGACTTGATAATGACACTCAGAGCATGATAAAGGGCATCAAACAGAAAATGGGTAAAGATCGAGCGCAAATTGAATATAAGTTGCCTGATACACCAAAGCAACAAAAAGAGAAAAGAGAGTCTGGAGCTAAAGACAAGAAAGAAGAAAGGGGAAATGAGTGATATCATGGAGTAGCTAATTAAAAAGATATTTTAAGTAAAGTTCTATTTCTATATTTGGAAAAAATTTAGATATGCAGTTACGCTTAGGCAAATTTTGGGTTAGGTTACTACTTCTTACAGCTTATGTGCTGATAACAGGTTGTAATAAGAACGACATGCCTTTTCCAAGGTGCATATCCGCTGATTATTTTGGTCCTGAACCTATTACAGTTGGTGCTCATTTTCCAATCGGTCATGATGCGTTTTTTCCAGAAGGTGAAAGTGGGGAACCTATTGATCCTGAGACCGGCGAAATCAATTATGGGTTTCACCCTAATCAAGTGGTAAAGTGGAAGGATACTGGACTCGAAACCAATGGAGATGACTTAATAGTACGAGTTAATGGTGCATGGACATCTTGGAGTAATAATAAGAAAGAATCTAAAGGCAGTTACAGCTTGCAAAGCTTGGAGCAGTTGAAATATGCAACCAAATTCGAAAGCAAACAAGGCGATAATAGCTTGCCTGACTTTCACTTGGTTTGCAGTGATTATAAATCTAGTATGCAAAAATTTTCAAGTAGTTCTAGTACAAGTTGTACTGTAAATTGTAAGCGCATTAACGAGGATGATGGCAAAAGCATAGTATCACGTGGTGCTCCATGCTGGTTTACCAACGGTCATGGTGCTTACCTTCTGTTTAAAAAGCCAGGTGATAACAACCCTAACGAAAGTCTGAAATCTATGCGCAATCCTCAATCTCCCACTGTGCATTTAGGTTATGACTCTACAGCAGAAGATGGAAGCGGGCTTTTTACTTTAAAGAGAGGAGATAGAACTAAATTAAAGGACAGAAATTGTAATATGCTAGAATTAGAAAAAGGATGGAAAATATATGCAAAAATATTAGACAGATATTATTTAGATAATGTAGGCGGCTACTCTTTTGAATTTTTGAGCGGAGTGCAGAAACCAAGCAGTTTTGGATTTTTTGATTACGTTTATCACTACCTAAAGTGTGTATTATTGATCAATAAAAATTGCAAAAAGTATTTTGACAGTAACGACCCTGCAGCAGCACAGGCTATGTTTCAGAATATAGCTGAAAAGAGTGCAAGTTTTCATAATTTCGTTCTTTCCTTGCTCGTTTTATTTATAGTGATTTCATTTCTCCTTTACCTTTTTGGTATGATACGAGAAACTAAGCATGATATGCTCATCAGGATGATGAAAATCACTCTAGTAATAGTGCTTATATCTCCTGGAAGTTTTAAGTTTTTTTACGATCATTTCCTTACTTTGTTTGTTGAAGGAATTGAATATATGATAAATGTAATCACTAGCTTTGCTCCTAATATGAATACAGATGCTAATTGGAACCTTGCCGAAGCCGGTGAAGAAACCCGTGTTAAATTGTTCATTTTCATGGAGGATATGTTCAACAAGTTTTTTGCTTACTCTGTTTGGAAAAAGTTTGCAGCGTTTTTACATTACCAAATGTGGGCAAGCCTGCTTATGATACCGGCAATTTTTATAGGGATCGTTTTATATTTCCTGCTATGTGTATATGCTTACATAATATTCCTTTCCGGCTTTGTGGGTATAGCTTTTCTTATAGCCATAATGCCACTATTTCTAATCTCTATCTTATTTTCACCGCTGAAAAGTCTATTTGAAGGTTGGATAAAATTCTGTATTAGTTTTTGCTTACAATCGATTATGATATTTGCCTTGCTGTCATTGCTGGCTGCAGTTATAACGAATACCTTCTATAGGCAGCTAGGTTTCACTGTATGCTACAATGAATGGCTTGAGGTAAGATTGTGTCTTCCAAAATGGATGTTTGGCGGTTTTTGTATCATCGATAAACAGTATTTTGGTTGGACTCCAGGACAAATTTTTGTACCTTACACTATCGGAGAGGCTTCCCCATTGAACGTAGATAAAAACATAGAGGGCATAGAAAAAATAAGCAGAAAAGGTGGCACAATAAAATTCACTGGCGGTGCTGGATATATTCCTCTTCCACCAGATTATCCTAAACATACAGAAGGTGAACATAAAGGTGAATACATAAAAGGTTTTCGTTATATAGACTATCCTTTTTTTAACCCAATTCCTGGTACTAAAGAGAATCCAACAGACCATTATATAGCAGAAAGCGACATGGTGGTTGACAAGAACTGTAGTGAAAAAGATCTAGTGCGTCTGGCAAACAGTTTATCCCATGCATCAGGGAAAGCCGATATCTTATCGTTGATAGACAGTATAAACAATAAGATAAGTGGCGGTGATATCAACAAAATAGTAGAGCGCCACTGTCAAGATATAAATAAGTGCAACAGTTACGAGGAAATAATAAGTGAAATAAGGTTTTTAGTGCAGAGCGTAGTAGAAACAAAAGGTTGTAGAGTACTGGGGTTTCACAAGTTATATGAGGATCCCAATAGCGAATATTGCCAGAAATGTAAAGATTGTGAGAATTGCAAAAACTATCAAGAAAATAGTGACTATCAAAGGGTGCAAGACATACAGAGAGGTTATTTAATCAATGCGGGGGAAATCTTTGTATTATTCCTGCTTTCATTTTTAATGTTCTCCTTACGTGAGTTCGTGCAACAAATGTGCTCAAGTATCGCTGGTGGTGGATTTAGCGTTTATAGTATATCTAGAATGCATGAAGCCTCACCTTTAGTTGGCATAATGGAAGGATTAAAGCGAAAGTGGCAAGATTTTGCTGGTGGGAGATTAGAGTCTTTAGGCAAGTGGGCTACTTATTTACCGAATAGATTATCCGGAGGCACGGCTAATCTACTGGGCAGGATACCACTAGTTGGAGGTGTGTTGAAGTACGCTATTGATGTGCCGCGTAAGTTTGTAGGTGCTACTATAGAAACAACAAAATTTGCAACATCGCCTGAAAATGACGTTGATAAACTTGAGGAAAAAATTTACAAGGCTTTTGGAGTTGACAAGGAAGATATTACACACAGAAGAATTGGTAGATATTTAGATTATTACAAAGGATATGTTGGATCACATTTGGGTTATACAATAGAAGATGCTATGAAATTTACCTGGGAGCATGGCGTTGATTCTATAGGAAAGCATAGCTATAACCATAACTTACTCTATAGAGCAAAATCACATAGGCGAGAATTCTTGGACAAACTTCGCGACTACACCATAGGGCGCAAAAGAAAACCAGAGAGATATAAAGATGAAGGTGATAGTACTCAACCTAGTGAGCCAAATTCGGAGAAATCAGGTGAGCTTTTGAAAGATCTATCAAAAGGATCAGTAAAAAGAAGTGTACCGGGTGAGGAAGAAGGAGGTAACAATGGAAATCCGTAAAAAAAACTTCAAAGGTCTTGATTATTATAAACTGCACCAGGATAAAGACGGTAGCATAAAGCTAAGTGACTACGATGACATTTTAAATGCGCGTAGAGCAAGAGTAGACTTATTGCTGGATAACACTAAGCAAGATGATATTAATCTTTCAAAGCTCAATAAGGCTCTTAGTGAGAAATTCGTGGATGATAGAGAATTGTTGTCCGAATTTGACAAAGAAGATCAAGAAATTGCTCAGGAAGAACTCAAGATGTTTAACATTTTAGACAACCTCAATAATCTCACAAGCATTAAAAGTGAAGATCTACTCGAGGTCAGTTTATTACTATCGGACCTTAGCTTCATAGAGAGAAATGTTGTACTGAATACCGATCAGAATCCTGATCTAGCAGCGTTTAAAGACCTATTTATTGAAAGAAAGGCATCTGGTGAGGAATATAGTGATGAAGAATGTAAAAGCTTTCTTGATAACATAGATAAAATCAATACTATAATTAAGCTAGAGCTAGAAGGTAGGATTGAAGGGCTAAATCATAATGAAAAAAATGACTGTGATGATTTACAAGATGAAATTAGCCGAGCAATAGATACAATCAAAAAAAATTAGTCGACTGATTTTATGTCTACAACCTTCTTCCTAATACTAAATCCCAATGGCAAATAGGACAAATTAAGATACCATTTTACCAGTCAACAATGGTGCCATCCCAGTGCCCCTCCTCTTGTTATCCCAGTGCTTGACATCGGGATCCTGAATACTACTTTAGTAATAAATATTTAAGAAACTTACCAGATGAGAAA
>NZ_JACZHU010000168.1:0-631 GCF_020278605.1 Wolbachia endosymbiont of Mansonella perstans
TCTGCAACGTCAGGTCCGGATTCGCCGCAGGAATCCGTGGATGTTCAGATGAATCCGATTCAAAATATCCTACCATCCGATGCAATTGATGAATCAGTAATGGTTGAAAAGGAAAATGAAGAAAATGTTCTAAATGATGATATGGAACATCTAGTGGATGCAATTAGCAGTAAGGATACAACCATTGACAGAATTTCATTTGATGATACGATTTCAATCGGTGTTCTGAAGACAACAGAGAATCTGTTACCAGTTCACCAGACGACGGGATATGATCAGTCATTAACACAGGAAGAAATGAGACACGTTACAAGCGTTACTAGCATAGCTGAAAAGGAAATCAATGTTCAGAAAGCTGCCTTCAGCAAGGAATTCGAATTTGAATTAACCCAGGACGAACTAGAGCATATAGCACGTGTTTCGTGCATGGCTGAAGAAGCTTTCGGCAAACGTCAAACAATACAAAGATCTGAGGAATTGATTGAAGAGGAAGGCGTGAAGTCGGATTACGAAGAATATGACGTGGAGGAAAAGGAATCAGAGAAATTTTCGGAACACAGTCAATCAAAAGCAAGTTCTGCAACGTCAGGTCCGGATTCGCCGCAGGAATCCGTGGATGTTCAGATGAATC
>NZ_JACZHU010000169.1:0-608 GCF_020278605.1 Wolbachia endosymbiont of Mansonella perstans
TCATAGTGTACATGAAAATCTTATATATATATACTATACCATTCTTTATATATATATATATATATATATATATACTATAAAATATCATTCTTTGCATATATGTATATATACTATAAAATAAATCATGACAACAAGAATGAAAATTCTGTAACGTTGATAGAGAACGAATTTGTTATAGAATGTTAGTCGAAGTCTCTTCGTCTAGCTTGAGCAATGAATTGTCTCGTGGGACGAAAGTCTCAACAGACGAGCAATCAATAAATTAACACCGTTACATAGGATTATGTGAGCGTGTGTAATGTATGTATTTGTGACATACAATAAAAGGTTATATGAACCGAATGCTCCGTTGTATATTGGGAAGTTTTGTCGTATTTCTATTGTATTGAAAATGAAAAATCTTAATTTCATTAAGATTTGTTGATAAGCGAAGGAAATGAAATAAATGAAAGAATATATGATAGATGGATGAATGCATGACACAATGATATATTAAATAAGAAATGATTTCTTACTTTTAATATATCATGCTAATGTGTTTTTGTTCTTTTCAAACATCTCCCCGATTGATTCTGTCGGCGGTTATATGCTTGTCTCAAAGGCTAAGC
>NZ_JACZHU010000155.1:0-591 GCF_020278605.1 Wolbachia endosymbiont of Mansonella perstans
CTTTGAAAGTAATCTCTAGCGTTTCTCGGTTATACCGCTGACCTTTACATTGCTCACACTTCACATAAACGTCCGGCAGAAAATGCATTTCTATCTTTAAATGTCCATCACCTTTGCACGCTTCACATCTTCCTCCCTTAGTATTAAATGAAAATCGGCCTATGTTATAGCCTCGTGCCTTCGACTCTGGAAGACCTGCAAACCAATTTCTTATATGAGTGAACATACCAACATATGTAGCTGGGTTTGACGCAGGAGTTCTACCAATTGGTGACTGGTCTATTTCTATAATTTTATCTATATATTCAAGGCCTTCTATCTTATCGCATTTGCCATACTTTGCAGATGAATTATATATCTTATGTGCTGAATATTTGCATAGTGTTTCTATGACTAAACTTGACTTTCCCCCTCCAGATATTCCAGTAACACAAATAAAATTCCCTATAGGAAATTCAACGTTTATATTTTTTAAGTTATTCTCACACGCATTAATTACCTTTATGAACTGAGTCGTTTGTTTTCTTCTTTCTGGAATCGAGATTTCCCTCTTTCCATTCAAATATTGCCCTGTTATGCTCTCTGGATTTC
>NZ_JACZHU010000014.1:0-15874 GCF_020278605.1 Wolbachia endosymbiont of Mansonella perstans
TAAATAGCTTCATTACTATGACAATGGTGACGGCTAAGGTTGTCAAGTAGTTTTTCCATTTCTATGGCTAAAAAATCTAAATGTCAGCCAGCTACCGCAAAGGTATTATAATGGACAAAAACAAATGCTTTTTGGTAAATAAATGAACCTTGCATTTCACCTTAGTTATTGCTATTTTAAATAAAGAAATCGGGGCGTGGCGCAGTCTGGTAGCGCATTTGGTTTGGGACCAAAGGGCCGGGAGTTCAAATCTCTCCGCCCCGACTCTTTTATCAACACATGTCTTACGAATTTCTAAATAATTTTACAAGATACTGATTATCAGGTAATATAGGCAAAGTTTTTATTATGTCTATCATGGTTAAAGCCGTACAAATAAAAAGAACTGGAGAACCGGAAGTATTAGAATTTGTAGATAAAAGTACAAGTGAGCCAAGAAGCGGGGAAGCTTTGGTAAGTCACACAGCTATCGGTTTAAATCGTTATGACTTAGAGCATAGAAAAGGCATTCGCAAAATTAAAAACCTACCATCAGTGATTGGAGTAGAAGCAGTTGGAATTATTGAAAAGCTTGGCAAAAAAGTAAGCGGTGGCTTAGAAATTGGAGATAGAGTTGGATATTGCACAGCACCACCCGGAGCATATTGCGAAAAACGTACCATACACCAAAAATATCTAATAAAAATTCCAGACGAAATACCGGATGAAATTGTAGCAGCAGTGCTATTTAAAGGCATGGCAGCTCACTATCTGGTTAACCAGTCTTACAAAATAAAACCTGGCGCTATTGTGCTCGTGCATGGAGCCAGTGGTGGTTTAGGACAGATAATATGCCAATGGGTAAAGGATAAAAAAGGTGTAGTTATAGGTTCTGTAAGTTCTGATGAAAAAATGAAGATAGCTTTACAGAATGGCTGCATATACGCAGTAAATTACAATGATAAAGATTTTGTTTCTAAAATTATGGAGATTACACAAAATAAAGGAGTAGATGCAGTATATGACCCGATAGGCTATGCTACAAGCAAGCTTTCTTTTGAATCTTTAGGCAAGTTCGGCATATATGTTTCCTATGGTCAGATATCAGGCAGCGCTCCGGTTAGCTTTTCTTTACTTAGCTCACGTTCGCTATTTGCCACAGGAACCTCGATATATCATTATAAGTACGACAGATTCACATTAGTGCTTACTGCAATGGAAATCTTTGAGATGATAAGGAAAAAACTTTTAACTGTGAGGATTAACAAAAAGTATAAATTCAATGAAATAATAAAGGCTCATCGCGATATGGAAGATAGAAAAGTAAGTGGACTGAATATTATTAAAGTCTCTTGAATAAATCAGCAATTTCAATTAACTGCTCACTAGATTATATTAAAGTCCATGCATGCGCAAAGTACCCGCAATCGCGCTATAATGAATCCCTTACACAACCAATTTATGGTAAGGAATTTTTAGGAGAAGCGTAGATGAGCACTGCAGAGTACTTAGAATATTTTAGAAGTGTAAGTAAATTTGGCGCAAAATCAGAAAGCAGGTTATGTAAGAAATTTAACTCCTACCTCAATGATAATCCCTCTATGTTGCGTTATCGCACTCTGGAACTATACATCCAGGGCTTGATGTTTATCGCATATTTAACTAATCTTTATTACAATTGCGAAAAACAACTTTAGCTTTTATGAAAACTGTATATATATGTCAATCCTGCGGTCACAGCACTGGCAGGTGGGTAGGAAGGTGCATTGCGTGTGATAATTGGGATACAGTTGTTGAAGAAATAGTTGTAAGAACAGAAGCGAAAAGTACACCTGTACCAATTTTAATAAAGGCATTATCGGATGATGAATTTGTTACCCCGAATCGCCTTTTGACGGGAATAGAAGAGTTAGATAGAGTTTTTGATGGTGGTTTGTTAAAGGTGCAAGCATTTTAATTGGTGGCGAACCTGGAATTGGAAAATCTACTCTTTCACTCAGAATTGCAGCTAGCGTTGCACAACTTTCCTCTCTCGAGTGTCTTTAATGTATCCGGAGAGGAATCTTTGAAACAAGTGAGCCTCGGAGCAAAACGCCTTAAGATAAATAAGTCTAAAATTAAGCTTTTATCTACAGTGTCTTTAGCTGATGTAGTTACAACGATAAGAGAAAATAGAAATATAAAATTCTTAATTATTGACTCCATACAAACGATGTATGATAGCGAAATTACATTAGCATCAGGGACTGTGAATCAGGTTCGCACTTGTGCCTATGAATTAACCATTCTTGCAAAACAACACGGTGTTTCCCCTCTCTTTAGTAGTTGATCATATAACTAAGAATGGACAAATAGCTGGACCTAAAACTTTGGAACATATGGTGGACACAGTGCTATATTTTGAAGGTGAAAATAGTAATCAATACCGCATTTTGCGTGCTATTAAAAACAGATTCGGCCCTGCAAATAAAATTGGTATTTTCGAAATGTCTGAAGCAGGACTCGTGCTATCGATAATCCATCATCATTATTTCTAGCAGGAAATATTGATTATAAAAGAGTTGTTGGCAGTGCTGTATTCGCAGGAATTGAAGTTCAAAACCAATTTTGATGGGAGTTCAAGCATTGATGGCGGGAACGAGCATGGAAAATCCAAGAAGAGCAGTGGTTGGATGGGATATTAATCGATCATTGCAGTATTAAATGCTCGTTGTAAGATGTCTTTACACAAAAAAGAAGTGTACCTGAACATCGCGGGAGGACTGAAAATACAAGAGCCATCGGCTGATCTTGCTGTTGCTGCTTCCCTTTTTCAAGCACAGTAAAATTACCGCTGCAACTTCTTTAAATAATTTGTGGCGAAGTTGCACTTTTATGGGAGATTAGAAACATCTCACATACTGACCTAAGACTTAAAGAAGCACAAAAACTGGGGTTTAAAAAAGCAATTATGCTAAAATGGTAACTGTTCTTCTCATGATATTGAGATAATTAAGCTTGGTCACATAAAGGAGCTAAGAGATATCTTCAATCACAGTTAAACAGCGCTTCAGCAAATTCTTTACTAGTAAACTCCCTAAGATCCTCTATACCCTCGCCAATTCCTATAGCATGCAGCTTTACCTTATAAGCTTCCGCAAGTCCAATCACTACTCCGCCCTTAGCAGTGCCATCTAGCTTAGTTACGATTAGCCCAGTAACATTCACCATTTTGCTAAATGCCTCTAGTTGGCTATAAGCATTTTGGCCGGTGGTTGCATCGAGAACTAAAATAACATCATGAGGAGCAGTATCATCCAATTTCTTTATTGTTCTATATATTTTTGATAACTCCTCCATAAGGTTCATATTATTTTGAAGTCTGCCTGCTGTATCAATCAGAACAACATCAATGTTATCTTTTATAGCTTGACTTACAGCTCTATATGCCACACTTGCAGAGTCGCTACCGTACTCTCCAGTGACAATGGAACAATCAGAACGTCCTGCCCAGATATTTAACTGTTCACTAGCAGCAGCTCTGAATGTGTCACACGCAACAAGCATAATGGACTTTCCTATTTCCTTATATTTATACGCAAGCTTACCTATAGTTGTGGTTTTACCATTACCATTCACTCCGCATACCATTATTATATGTGGTTTTTTGTTTAAAACTAGTGATTGCACAGCAGGGTCCAATATCGATTCTATTTCGCTTATTAGTTGCTGCATGATAATGTTGTGTTCAACTTCCTTGTCAAATTTGATGCTTGTGAGCCTGTCAATAATCAACTTAGAAGTTTTATGACCGATATCCATACTAATTAGTAACTCTTCCAGCTCATCCAAAAGCGACTGATCTAATTTTTTTTTGCCAGAAAAAATACTCTTTACTCCATCGCTAAAGTGTGAAGAAGTTTTTAACAGGCCTTTATAAAGGTTACTAAACAAACTCAAGCAAACACTCCTTTTAAAGTTGCAATGTAAAGAATGACATGTACTACGTGAATTTGTAAAGTAAAATGCACTCAAAAACGGTATATTTTACTCATAAAATGCACGGTTTGCTAGTACATTTCACTTTAGTTTTAACCTAAATATGTTTATAATGTAAGTAGTGGTTTATGAGTAATTCTATGAGTTATAATGAGAAAATTTTAGATCATTACGAAAATCCAAGGAATGCTGGTTCTCTAGATAAAAATGATCCAAATGTTGGTACTGGCCTGGTGGGTGCACCATCATGTGGTGACGTTATGAAATTGCAAATAAAGGTCAATGACAAAGGTGTTATCGAGGATGCAAAATTTAAAACATTTGGTTGTGGTTCTGCTATCGCTTCGAGCTCCTTGCTTACAGAAATGATCAAAGGAAAAACTATTGAAGATGTAACAAAGATAAAAAATACGCAAATAGTGGAAGAGTTGTCTTTGCCTCCAGTAAAAATACACTGCTCGGTGCTTGCCGAAGACGCTATAAAAGCTGCTATTCATGATTACCAAAATAAACAAAAACAGCTATGAGTAAATACCAAGGAGTAAATGCTGCAAAGAAAGATAAAAAACTTATCACCATAACTGCAAATGCAGTGGAAAGGATAAGGTATTTATTGGATAAAAAACAGCATAATAACCTTGAGAAATCAGAAGAAGCAATAGGAATAAGAGTTCTAATTAAACAAAAGGGATGCTCTGGTTTAAAATATGATATTGAATACGCATATGATATCCGTCCTTTAGAGTCAGTGATTGAAGAAAGCTGCAGTGATGGCAAAAAAGTCAAGGTATTAATCGATCCAAAATCTGTCATGTTCATCCTTGGCTCTGAAATGGATTATGTAGAGGAAAAACTCTCATCGGGCTTTGTTTTTAAAAACCCTAATGAGAAAGGAAAATGTGGTTGTGGAGAGAGTTTTCATGTCTAGCAACTATTTTACATTGTTTGGAATCGAACTAGCTTTCAACATCAGCTTTGATGAGCTAGAGAAAAAATATATTGAGCTGAGCAGAACTGACATAAATGAAGGGCAGTCCAAAAATATGGAAAATATCAACAAAGCTTATCAAGTGCTCAAGTCCCCACTAAAACGTGCCGAGCATTTGCTGGATCTTTTTGGTGTGAAAAGCCAAAAGGGCTATCTAAATTCCGAGATATTAAATGAATCAATGAAAATAAGAGAGTATTTGCTAGACTGTGATAATCTACAATTTGCAAATAGAATGATTGATGAAAAGGTAAAAGATTGCACTAAAAGGCTAATTAAAGCTTTCGCTGTAAGGAATTTTGATAAAGCCACTACGCAAGTTTTGAGATTGAAATATTTATATAAGTCACTTGAGGAGATGAAGAAAAATGCAGCCAATTCAAATTTCTGAACCAAAATTAAATGAAACAGTGTTTGGTATAGACCTTGGTACTACCAATTCTTTAATTGCTATAGTGAATAAAGCTGGTGACGTGGAAGTATTTAAAGATGAACAAGGGCGTGAGCTGCTGCCTTCTGCTCTTTCATATGAAAATAACATATTGAAAACTGGCTATGATGCTGACCAAAACGCTGTCTGCTCTATAAAACGCCTAATGGGTAAAAGTGTCAAAGACTTGCACAAAGAAGGCGTTAATTTTGAAATAGACAACGAAAGTGAAAAAGTTATTAGGGTAAAATGTGCAGAGGATAGATATCTTACTCCTGTTGAAATATCTGCTGAGATATTGAAAGCTCTATGTGAGAGGGTAAAAAAGTCTATGGGAATAGAAGTAAAAAAAGCAGTGATTACTGTACCAGCTTACTTTGACGACTCAGCACGTAATGCAACCAAATATGCAGCGAAATTAGCTGGTATAGAAGTTCTTCGCCTCATTAATGAGCCAACTGCTGCAGCGCTTTCTTATTCGATTGAAAAGAACAACAGTAGTGGAATATACGCAGTTTATGATCTTGGCGGCGGGACATTTGATATTTCGATATCGAAATTACACCAAGGAGTGTTTCAAGTCCTTGCAGTTGGTGGTGATACCAAACTTGGCGGTGATGATTTTGATCACCTACTAAGTTCAATTGTACTTGATAAATATAGAGAAAAGGCAGGTTTAAGCGAAGAATGCTCTGCTGTCATTTCAACACATAACGCTGATATACGTACTGTGAAAGAATACCTTAGCAGCAATGCTTTTGGCACTTTTGAATTCAACGTCAATGGCGAGTTGTTTGAGTGCAAAATTACCAAAGAAGAATTCGAGCAAGCAATCAGTCCCTTGGTTAACAAGACTATCAACATAGTCACTCGTACTATAGACGATATAGATCTTAAAATTGATGACATAAAAGGAGTAATTTTAGTTGGTGGTGCAACTAGAGTGCCATTAGTTCAAAACTCACTAGTCAAGCTCTTTGGAAATAAGGTACTGAATGATGTAGATCCGGATAAAGCGGTTGTTATTGGAGCAGCTTTGCAGGCTCATTATTTAACTTCAAACTCAAAAGGTAGGAACATTCTTTTGGACGTTTTGCCTTTATCACTTGGCATAGAAACTATGGGAGGAATAGTTGAAAAAATCATACCAAGAAATACGCCATTGCCAGTTTCAGAAACAAAAGAGTTTACAACTTACTTCGATGGGCAAACGGCAATGAAAATTCACGTTTGTCAGGGAGAACGTGAAATGATAGAAGATAACAAATCTCTAGCACAATTTGAGCTTAAGGGTATACCACCATTGTCTTCAGGCTCTGCAAGAGTTGAGATAGAGTTCACAGTTAATGTTGACGGGATATTGACTGTTACTGCACGAGAAAAAAACACTGGAATCGAGAAGATAGTTGAAGTAAATTCAAGTTTTGGTTTAAGTGAAGCCGATGTTCAAGATATAGTTAACCAGTCAATAAACAACTTTGATGAAGATATGAAGGCTCGTTCCCTTGCAGAAGCTAAAATTGATGGCAACAAACTCATACGTCTGATTGAAGGTAATAATAGTCTTTCCTCTGATCAAAGGTTAAAAAGTCTACTGCAAAACGCAAAAAAAGCCTTACAAGGAAATGATTTGAGTGAAATCAATAATGCTATCACCAAATTGGAAAACTCTTCCTTAGAGTTGTGTGAATTGACAAATAGGTAGAGTTTACACAGCCTTGTGCAATATCCTGTCAAATCTCAGTGCAACAGGTACTCTGAAATTAAATGGTAACCAATCAATCTTCCCCAATTTAAACGATAAACCAACTATGCTCACACGCCCAATTATGTTTTCCATTGGTACAAAACCAATTTCAGGAAATCTACTGTCAAAAGAATTATTTCTGTTGTCTCCCATAACAAAAAATTGATCGTTAGGTACATAGTAAACTGGAGTATTATACGATAGCTTATTTGAAACATTATCTATCAAAATCTCATATTCTCTTCCATCTGGAAGTGTTTCTATATACCTTGGTATACTGCGACTTGATTCATAATCAAAAAAGCTTTCAACTTGCCTTCGCTTTACCTTCTGATCATTTAGGTATAATTCTCCCTCTATCATTTGCACTTTATCGCCTGGTATTCCTATTACTCGTTTAACAAACCTGATGCCATCGTTTTTTGTAGGTTTAAAAACTATTATGTCACCACGCTCTGGAGGGGTATAAAAGATCCTGCCGCTAAAAATATTAGGAGAGAATGGAAAGGAGTGCTTACCGTAACCATATGAATATTTACTGGTAAAAATATAATCTCCTTCAAGCAGAGTGCTTTTCATCGAACCAGAAGGAATATGAAACGGCTCGAATAAAAAACTACGTATTGATAGCGCAATCAGCAGCAAAAAAAACAGTGAAGATACAAATCTTCCTGTTCTTGTTACCCAGTTTTCTCTTAATTCCTCTAACTTTTCCAACTTTGTTTTTCTTATAAATTTAAGTTTATTATAACACATAAAAGTAGTAATATGAAATTTTACTCGTAGACGTTGTTTCTATACCGCTTGTTCCTTGAGAACTTTTTAATATGGTGATTATATTATACGCTAAAGCTAGCATATTAGCTTACTTTCACTAAATTTATGTACGAACTAGTTTGCCTAGTTTTGTTGCAACAACTTCAAGCCCCTATTTTCACAATCTTATTTTTACTCAGCTTGTTCTCACAAATATAGGTACTTTTTGTGATTTTGGTAAAAGTCAATATTTAAAATTTTTATGGCGCTGATTTGCAGTATGTTTCTATTGAATTATTTTTTTTACGTGTATTATTGACTCAACTGTAGCAAGTTAAGGCAAATAATGATAAGTTTATATAAAATATAAAGAAATACACAAGTCTTAACTTCTTTACAAAAGTGTACAATAATCAAATCATATTATCATTTTTTAATTTAGTAAGAGGTAAGTATGGGTTTAACATTGGAATAGTGAGATCAGATACTAAATATGGTAGAGTCCAACAACTCAAGTGATATACTTGAACAAATAAAGGTAGAATTACTAAAACAAGATAAAAATACATACGAACAGTGGAAGCAGGAAAACTTTAGTGAAACCTACCTATTCGACGTGCTGTTTATAGACGGTCGGCTTCGTTTTAAGTGTACATTGTTATGTTTAGCTGCTTTAAGTGGCTGCTTAGGCATAGCTAAATACTTTGTAGACGAAAAAAATGTTGATATTAATCAAGCAAGTAATGACGGCCGCACTGCTTTACATTTGGCTGCTTTAAAATGGCCACTTAGGTACAGTTAAATACTCTGCAGAGAAAGGTACTGATGTTTGTAAAAAAGATAATTGCGGCTTAGCTGCTTTAGATCTGGCCAAAAACAGTGGCAAGACGGATTTAGTGAAATTCCTATCAAATAAAGAGACCAAAGGAAATAAGTTGCCTATTATAACTGCTTGCACTGGTTTATTGTTAGGCTTAGGCATAGCATATCTTATAGGTGCTGCTGCCTTAACTTCTGTTGTTGCTGTTATTGCAGTATTTGTTGCAGCTGTAGCAGTCGGTGTATTAGCAGGTTACGGTATTGGAGGATTTTGTGAAAAGATGAGTTAAAAAAAGCAAAAAGATCGTCATATGAGTTAGGTACTGCAATTAAGAATGTCCTTGCCCCTGAATGTTTGAAATCACAGGAAATTCATCCGTGAAAAAGGTGCTCCTGCACCTAAGCCGATTTCATTCGCCGCTTTCGTATCCGTTCAGCGGAATGGTAAAACGAGATAGACAAGATACTCTAAAAGGTTAATCATAGAGTAAAAGTGAGTTCACAAAAAAAGGTGTCATCCAAGTAGCTGACACTGGGATCTAGGATACTACTTTAGTAATAAATATTTAAGAAATCCACCAAGTAAAAAAAAGCAAAAGGAGCCTAGTTGGTGGCTAGTTATTTATATTAACTTTATAAATTGGAGTTTTTTTATTCTAAACGTCTAATCTAGCTGCTTTTAAACTGCAACTGACCTAAATTTAAACGTCGAGAAATTTACTAAGCAGAAAAAGGCAAAGGAACTATGTTAGCTAGTTATTTACTACCTATCTTTAAATTGGAGCTTTTTATTGCCTTAAACGCTTTAACAAGCGTATTTTAGGTTATATATAGGTAAAAACCCTGAAAGTTTTATAAAGACATTAAGCACGCGCAGTGCAAAAAAATTAAATATAAGAAGCAAGCACATTGAGTTTTTTTATCATTTAATCTGCATAGATTGAAGATAAACAATAGCTTTAGTACTATGGTAAGGGGGTTAGAGGAATTTGTCAAATAGTTTTTTTGTATATGCAAAGCTGGGTTTGTTATGCAAGAGATCTAACGTATGATATAAAAGAAGAAGTCAGGCTGTATGTCCCAGTCTTGCACATTTTTTTATCTACCCCTCATTCTTCAACCACCTGGTTTTCATGAGCAGAGGAGAATAAAGGTCCTCTTCCACCGACATCTCAACACTTCTCCTTTCTTCTATAGTTGGTGAACGAGTAAGAAAGCAGACCTTTGGTGCATTTCTAATGATTGCCATTGGCGTTCGTTCTTCTCCTTCTTCCATGACTAAAACAGCAGATGCTGCCAGCACATCAAGAAGATTGATTTGTGTTACCTGGAGTGGCTTACTATAAAGATCTGGCTTGCTTACATAGGAATAAAGCGGCTCAAACCCACACCAAACAAGAGCGATCCCTGTAAACCCCAAGGCGTATAGGTATTATATTGCTATCTTTAATCAAAGTACCAAGATGCTTTATGCAATGTTTTGTCCTTAGGTAGTCCCATACTGATACAGCTGTTTTATAAACATCTTTTGGATATAAAATATACACCTCATCACTATCTGATTCATCAATACCGGTAGATGGAATTAAGGTTTTAATTGTCAAATAGATATAGCAAAGATTGCAATCTGTATCAACAATCGCATCAGCCTCTTTTTTAATCAGCTCTTCTTTAGAAGAGGCAGTTTTGTGAACTACTTGCTTTTGGAAAATGGAAATGATTTTTGATGTGATAACAAGCACAAATTCCTCCCTTAACAATTTTGAAATACAGCGATCAAGAATCTTCTCTAACATTCCACCACCATTCAACGCGGTGGGTGCAAATTGCTTCAACTTGCATATTAACGTATCAGCCTGCACATATAGTATAATCTTTTGCTTTGATGAGAATGGTTTTATCCTACCTATCAAGGAGTTAAGTTGAAATATATATCACCTTTATAAGGTTTATGAATTTCTGTTATGATAAATTCTGAGATTAGATTATGCTCTAAAAAAGGTGCGCTATTTGTGCTCCACCAACCATGAAGATTTTGGAGTAATTCCAACTATTTTGAATTGATAAAAACTCTTGGAAAAAACAATAGCACATTTTATGCTTCTATTAAAACACGAGCTTAGTTTATTACGAGAAAAAACAACAGGAACACGATCCTTCAATATGTTTTGAGGTATTGCTTCAAATGTCTTTCCTCCCATAACGTAACTTGTTTGTCATTTACTTGGAGAAAATGCTCCAGCTCATTTGGGTAGTATCAGGGCAATCCATTATTTATTCCAATTACCCAGCTTGGATCAATAGCCATAATTCCGATAACCATCATCCCTGTAAAGCAGCTTGGACTATAAAAAATCTCATGTGATCGCGCACATTATGCGTTCGAAGGAAATCGACCTTAATTGTGTAATACATATGACGTAGAAATTGTTTCCAAACTTGGTTAAAGGCAAGTTCTGAAGAAAAAGAAGAAATGAATGACTTTCTAGAGTAACCCACTAGAATCTCGCAGCCGAAACTTTGCAATGCTTCTATATTGCGCAAAATCTAGATATTCTGATATAGAGGCTTTCCAAAGCCAATACCAGGAGCAATAATTATCGAGCTTTTGTCAAAGCCTAGAGCTAGTAATCTATCAATATTTTTCTCTGCCCAGTGATTTATGGTATTGATGAGGTCAGTGTTGCCTGGAATAATGTTGTCCTTATGTGGTAATATAGAGTGAATGTATAATAACTATGCTACACCCACTGCTAGCAATTGCTTTTAAGGTATTATCATCCAGACTCTTTAACATTGTTTATCTAAGCAATATTATAGTGCCCTAAAACATTCAAAATAACATCCGACCAGAAACTATCAATACTAACTTTAATATCATCAGCTTTCATATAATGACTAAGATTATCAAGTACTGGTTTTAAACGTGCATATTCTTCCTCTGGAATCCGAATCGAAGATCTAGGCCTTGTTGATTGAGCACCAAGATCAACTACGCTTGCACCATCTGATACCAGTTGCGATGCCTGCTTAGTTGCTTGGTCTACATCATAATAAAGACCACCACATGAAAATGAATCAGGAATAATCTTAAATGTTAACAATTCCGACAAGCTTTGGTGAAAGCGTAAAACTCTTTAAAAAGCAGCCTTGAACGCTAGGAGTGTTGTGAGCAACAGTACCAAACGTTTTGTTGGTTATTGGATATCACCCATAGGGTTAGTATTGCCATTAAGTGAAGCAAAAAATGGTCTGCTCAACAATTCTGGGTGAGGAATCTTAAGGTAGTGTGTACAAATATCAGATCATCCCACAATAAAATATCCAAGTTGATAATACGAGGTGCCCACTTTTTATGAATCTGTGGGCGGCTAATGTCACATTCGATTTGTTTTAGCCCTTTTAATGGCTTTTCAGGGGAAGCAAGACAACTTCCATACACAACCATATTAAGAAATGGCTTGTCCCACTCAGTTGGAACACCATTTGGTAAAATAGCTTTATTTTCTCAGACAATCAAAGATTTTAGATCTTTAAAATAGCGCTCCTTTAATAACTGAGCAGCCTTTTGTGAATTAGAAAGGCGATTTCCTATATTTGAGCCAATAAAAATATAAATCATTAGTTATCTTCCTGCTCTTGCAGTGCATTGCAATAGGTAAAGAGGACACCCACATGTACATTGGGAACAGGTGGTGCAACTTTGTGAATAGTTACTCTTAATTAGAAGAAACAGTATGCCTTTTCTACATCAAAAGTTTGCTAATAATTATGTATACATCGCAAGTGAAATGTTCAATTAAATTGAATTGCTTGCTTTGAGCAAGCGATTGTATACTCTGCGCTGCTTCCAGATAGCAAATAGTATCCTCAAGCCGGTCATTTATAAATCCACAGAGGGAAACTTAAAGGTAAAATCAACATTAACATTCACTAATTGGGAATGAAACTTGTCTTCTGCCTACACCTAAATGAACCTAAAGCTGTAAATCTTGGATAAGGAGGGTACATAACAGTTTTGTACTTAGTTCCATCTTTATACTTCTCCAGCTTATAAAAATCCACATGTTTCTGAAGTTCACCAAATTGCTCAAAAGAAGTTTTCTCCTTTTTTGATAAAAATCCCTCGGCAATGTGCACATGCGTTCATCATTCCATCAAGAAAACCCCATAAAAGTTCTGCTCCTTTTTTAGCGCCTTGCACAACTTTCCCTTGTTCTTCTTCATTTAAATTTGCAATAAGGTTTACGCACTCCTCAGAATGCAATTCATCAGCATCCATGTGAACGGTAAAAAATTGGAGGGAACGCTCATCATCTATTGAATAGTGTTTTTTTAGGCCATCAACTTTAGGCTTAGAAACCTCAGAGGTTTGATGCTCATAAGCATAAAGAGCACCCAAGCCAGAAGCAAAGTCTAATTGTACAATATCAGAGTAACCACCACCAACTCTTGTGCCTTTTTAATTTGCGCATCTTTATGAAGATTGGAACGTGAGACACCAAGCCCTTCAGCAAAATGTTGCCATAACTCTGGATGGTTCTCATCACCTTGCTCTTCTTCTATTAAATTACCAAGCAAAACTTGTCGCATTCTCAGATTTGGACATAAAGAATATATACCACTAATATAACGAGGAAATGCAGCAACACGATAATAATATTCCTTAGCGTAAATTCGCAGAGCTTCAAGACTCAAATTTTCTTCATTCCATGATTGGTAAAACTAATGTTTTAATAAATGCAAATCATCTAATTCTCTATTAAGTGATTGAACGAACGCTATAATAACTCCTTAAGTTAACACAAAATTATTCCAGATTATTCGTAGACTCACCAGATATCAAGAGGCGTCATGCCGATTTTTACTAGATCTCTCGCATAACAAATCGGTTTTGGCAGCGTATGTCATCCAACAGAAACAAAAAAACTACTTGACAACCTTAGCCGTCACCCTTGTCATAGTAATAAAGCCACTTGTCTAACCTCTTAGTCTGTGCAGATTAAAATGACAGGAAAACTTGTATTTGGCGTATTATTGTTTAGTTTTTCGCACTATGTGCACTGCATGTCTTTTAAAACTTTGGGTTTTTACCTATACAAGCTGAAAAGCGCTTATAAGTCGTTTAGAACATTACCCAACACCGGATTTTAAAATAGAGGGTGGAATAACTAGCTAACTTGGGGTTTTATTGTCTTTTTTTCTGCCTGGCAAATTTCTTAAATATTATAGCCTAGACTAGTTGCGTTTAAAAGCAGATAAATCGCAGCATTTAAGACATAAAAACGCTAATACTGAAAATAGACAATGGCTAGGGCTTCTTTCGCTTTTTTTCAGCATCGCTATTCGTTAGCGTCACATTAGCCATATCAGATGGGATTGTGCAATAGGTGCATTTTAACATAAAAAGTTTGATTTTTTAAATTTTGTGTTACGCTCAAACTCAAATATAATTCGCTATTAATGAGGGGTAGTTATTATGAACAGAGAAAAAGCTTTAAAAATACTAGGTTTTAGCAAAGGTGCTAATCCTGATGATGAATATGAAATTAGAAAAGCATATAGAAAATTAGCCATAAAATATCACCCTGATAAACATTCAGATGCAAGTAAGGATATGCAAAAGCAAAATGAGGAAAAATTTAAAGAGTTAGATGACGTATATAAATTTTTTACTGGGAAAGGTACAAAAGAGGTTACAAATTTAATCAAAAAAATTTGGATGAAATTA
Organism: Wolbachia endosymbiont of Mansonella perstans; assembly: GCF_020278605.1. Lineage (NCBI taxonomy): Bacteria > Pseudomonadati > Pseudomonadota > Alphaproteobacteria > Rickettsiales > Anaplasmataceae > Wolbachia > Wolbachia endosymbiont of Mansonella perstans. The sequence continues at coordinate 14,429 of NZ_JACZHU010000014.1, forward strand.
GATTTCCTGAAGATTTGAAGTTTTACTTATATAAGGCTCTCTTCAATCAAGATATAGCGTTTCTTAAAAAGCTTTTTTCCAAATTCAAAAGCAGTCAGGGTGGAGAATTTGGTGATTACATTAATGAAATGCATCTCGAAAATTACTTGCCATTGACGATTGCTTTATCTGATGCTAGAAATTCAGGGGATTTTAGTCTCTTGAATACTTTTAACAAATGGCGCTAATCTTAACATAAAAGTATTTTATGACGAAACGCCATTGTATTTTATCGGAACTCTTGAAGACAGTAGAATTTTGGAGTTACTGTTAAAATATGGTGCTAGCCCTGATATAAAAAACAAGAGTGGTAACACTCCATTAATTGTGGCTTCTAGTAAGGCTATTATGAAACTGTCAAAATGCTTTTGGAATACAAGGCTGATCTTAATATACAAGATGAGTATGGTAATACTTCATTAAGTAAAGCGTCTTCTAGGGGGCATTATAAAATTGTAGAACTGCTTTTGAAGCATAGTGCTGGTAAAGAGAGCGAAAGTATCAATAATGCACTACTTACAGCAGTGCAATTTCATAAACACGGACATGACAAGGAAAAAACTGTGGAGCTACTCCTAAAATATGGTGCAAATCCTAATGAAAAGGATCACCACATGAGATTAATAGAACGTACTTCATATTTCGCTAATAGTGGGATAATAAATTGCATTAAGACGCTTGTTTTACCATATGGCAGCAATGACAAAGTTAAAAAGTTGATGGCTGAATATGGTGGTATTGATAGATGCTATCTACGTGGTCAACGATACTAACTTGCTGTTGCTTGATAGTAGCTTCTGCAACTTTGTTTAGTATGGCTTCTTCTTGGTGTTATATACCGACAACGATATTTGCACTTGATGCATGTTTTTTCGTTAAAAATGCTGTACAGGCTGCATTTTTTGCAAAAACAAAAGAACCTTCTCCTGAGTTTGCTGAAATTATTACTGAGCCAAGGACAATTCTCAAGAAATCAATAGTGCATCAGTTTAACCTGCAACTATACTAACATTGTAATTTAAGATTAATCTCTACCAGGGAGGGTACCATGCCAGCACCCAGACACTGGAGTCCAGAAATTTTATCAAGTAGGTGAGCATAAAAGTTATGTTAAAATTCACTGTTTTTATAGAAAACTTGATTCCAGTGCCAGCTACTTGGATGACAAAAAAAGGAAACACTGGAATAAAAGGAAAAAGCTACTTGGATGATAGGAGAAGGAGTACTCGATGTCCTCCTGGCAGACTCAAATCACGGTGTTCGTACAGGCGTGTATCACGTGCTGGAATAATACTTTCCTACCCAGTTCATAAATTGCAACTAGCTATAAATATTTAAAAATTTTACTAAATAAAAAAAAGCAAAAGAAACTCCTGGTTAGTATCTATTTTCAGTTTTCAGTATTGG